>MAXM01000116.1:0-3104 GCA_001751015.1 Desulfobacterales bacterium C00003106 | reverse complement strand
GTAACAGCGGGCTGAAGATTGACTGTGAGGGTCAATTCCTCCATAGAACCCTTGAAGCAAAGCCCGGATATGTCTGCCCTGGTGATTTCGTCCGTCATGTCAAAAAGCTCACGGACAAATTCATACTCTTCGTAAAGATCATGCCCCATTCCAACGAACTGGGAGCCCTGACCCGGAAAGATAAATGCTATTTTTTTCAATGAAAAGCCTCCATGTTTTGGTCGAGTGGTCAAGTAGTCACAATAGGGCAGCTCAATCTTGTCCATTTTCATTCGCACTGCCGTTTTCATCAAGATTAAACAGTTTGCGGGTCGCGTTGACATAGAGATCTCTCTTGTCCCAACGCCCCGGTCTTTTCAGGAAAATTGTGGGATCGTGCAGTATCTTATTGCAGATGGAAATCGTCAGCCGGTCGATGTCTGCTCTCTCTTTTTCGGATATCGATTTTGTGCCGGAAAGCGTTTTTGCCAATTCCTTTTTCCTGATCGATTCCGCCTTGTTTCGAAGCGCGACAATCGTCGGCGTCACTTCCTGGGCCTCAAGCCACTTGCCAAACTGAATGACACCTTCATCTACGATACGGTCTCCCTTTGTCGCCTCTGTTTCGCGTTTTTCAATATTCTTGTCTATCACACCTTTCAGGTCATCGATATCGTAGACATAGACGTTATTCGCGCGGTTAATATCAGGGTCTATGTCCCTCGGCACTGCAATGTCTATGAAGAAAAGAGGGCGGTTTCTCCTGCGGCGCACCAATGGTTTCACATCCTTGTACGTCAATATGTAGCTGGAAGCCCCGGTCGAACTGATCACGATATCTACATCAAGAAGCCCGTCACCAATCTCTTTAAACAGGATTGGAGTCCCCTTGAATCTCTCGGCCACCTCAACCGCTCGTTCAAAGGTCCGATTTGCGACAAATATTCTTTTTACACCATTCTTGACGAGATGTTCAAGGGCCAGCACAGCCATTTCACCGGCTCCGATCAGTAACGCCCCTTTGCCTTCGAGATCATCAAAGATCTTCTTTGCCAGTTCCACCGCAGCATAGCTGATCGACACCGCATGGTCGGCTATGCCTGTTTCGGTGCGCACTCTTTTTGCCACTGAAAACGCCTTGTGAAGGAGGCGATTCAGTATCACGCCGGAGGTTTCAAGTTCGGTGGAGAGGCGATGCGCTGTTTTTATCTGACCGAGTATCTGTGGTTCTCCGAGAACCATGGAGTCAAGACTCGACGCCACCCTGAAGACATGCCGCACCGCATCATCGTCCTCGCGGACATAGAGCGATTTTTCAAATTCGTGCAGCGGTGTGTTTCTGAAGTCCGCCAGGAATGACTTAATCTCCTGGGCCGATCCCGATGCATTTTCGGTGACTACGAGGAATTCCACCCGATTGCACGTAGAGATAAGCATTGCCTCCTTGATGTCGGGCATTCCCGTTACATTTGGGAGGACCCCTCCGACATCTTCGGGTGAAAACGCAAGACACTCCCTGATTTCAACGGGAGCGGATTTATGATTAAGACCGATTAGTAAGATATGCATTATGCGCTGATCACGACTCACAACCTGGTAAAAGACTCATGATGCCCTTCGAGTAAAAAATTGACGCCAAAAAACGTAAACAACAATGCCGCAAATCCTATGATGGCCATGATTGCGGCCCTGCGGCCCTGCCAGCCCACGGCAAGCCGTTCGTGAAGAAGGGTGGCATATATGAGCCACGTTATCAGGGACCAAACCTCTTTGGGGTCCCAGCTCCAGTACCGTCCCCATACCAGTTGGGCATAGATGGCGCCTGTAACCATGCCTATGGTAAGCATCGAAAATCCGATTGCAATGCTTACATACCCCATGCTGTCCAAACGGGTCAGAGAGGGAAGCCTCCGATAGAAAAAACCGGGCTTTTTCCCCTTGATCTGTCGTTCCTGAATCAAATAAATAACAGCAAGGCCAAAGGCCACGGCAAATGACGCGTTTCCCAGAAATATGCTCACAACGTGCGGGATCAACCAGATGTTTTTCAGGGTCGGGTCGGTTGCGACGGACTCTCCGGGGAGCATTGAGGCTGCAATGAGAATGCCGGTTGTCAATGGCGCTACAAAGGCGCCTAAAACCATCAGCCGGAACTTGATCTGAAAAAAAAGAAAGACCCCTGCAACGCTCCATGCGCAAAGAAACAGGGTCTCGCGCAGGTTGTGAACCGGCAGATTTCCTCTGTCCATGCACTGCGAGATCAGGAGGATCGTCTGTGAGATAAACCCCGCCCACAAGAGCATGGAGGCGATCTTGTGGATCCTGCGTTTTTGGACGAACAGGTAAGCCACGTATCCCACAGCGCTCAGCAGGCAAAAACCAACAACAAGCATCAGCCAGACATCATTCATGAGAATTCCAGTCGTCCTCTTCAATCAGAAAGGTTTCTCCGAAAAGCCTTTTCAAAAGGGCGTTGACCTCCTTGACATTCTTTTGTCTCACCAGTTCCAGTATCCCTTCATCAATCAACTGTTCAAACAAATGCTTGTCGGCCTCCGGGCTTTTCCCCTGGCGCATAAATTTCTGACGTACGCTCCCGATCAGATCCAGGCACGCGCCGTATTCAGGACCAAAATCCTTTGACATGTTGCGGCGAAGCCATTTGGCAAAAGCCGGACTCTTGCCTGATGTGGAGATGGTGATTACAAGGTCTCCCTGTTTGACGACCGAGGGAAGAACAAACGTGCATTCTTTCGGACGATCCACAATATTGCAGCAGATACCCTCCTTTGCCGCGTCTTTGCTGACCCGGCTGTTCACCTCATCATTGTCCGTGGCGCCGACAACCAAAAACATCCCTTCAAGGTCAGAGGACTTGTAGTTACGCTCTTTTATTTCTATAGGATGTCTGCCTGAAAGCGCCTTGATTTCGTCAGATATTGCCTGGTCCACGACTGTAACCCTGGCCCCGCATTCCACGAGTCTTGCAAGCTTTCGCTTTCCGACAGCGCCGCCACCCACCACAAGGCACTTCTGATCCCGAATATCAAGATTGACCGGATAATATCTCATTACCGTTCCAATTTAGGGGTAATAGCTCAAAAAATATGACTTGTGCTATTAGC
>MAXM01000115.1:6601-10612 GCA_001751015.1 Desulfobacterales bacterium C00003106 | reverse complement strand
CATGATCTGTTTTGTTGGCCTACTATCCAAAAGAATCAAGAGCAGACTTGATAATCTATCCGTTTTCTATTCAACCTCTTCGATGTTTTTGCCGGCATTCGGGCCTGGAGAGGTCACAAAGATGTCCGTTATCTTGAGTATGACAGCCGATTTTGGTGTCAGGTCGGGTTTCTCGGCCTTGACCATTTCAACCGCCATGTCATAAATCTTGCCTGACGTCTCGACTCTGGCGGTCCCTTTGAGTTGAAACCCTTTGCGGGGTTTGACATCCCAATCCCATACGGAGACAGCCATGACCGGGTTCTTCTGGATGTTTTCGAATGTCTTTTTCAGAAAGATGTCAGCCAGCATGATCTCATCATCAGAAAGGATCTTGACAAAGTGAGTCGGAACCACGTTTGGAATACCATTCTTGTCACATGTGGCTACGGCGTAACCTCTCGTTTTTCCCATCACGTCCTTCACGTCCAGTGTTAATTTTGCCATTTGCTGCCTCCTTTGTTTTTGGTTGCTTCTTGTTGTTCGGCGTTTTCGTGGATGTTCCGTCCCTGTTCCTAAGGAACGGGGACGAAATAACTTCCGCAACTATGCATCACAGCTTCAGGCCNNGATTTGAGATCGAACAAATTTGACCCAAATCTATGCGCCTACCTGGGGAACTTATTTCGTCCCCGTTCCTAAGCCCGTGGCCCTGGTTTGTCAAGATAAAATCGCTTCGCCGTTTCACAAAGTTACCATCTTCCTGCAATCTTTGTTTTACAGAACCTGCATTTACCATCGACAATATCAACTGACGCAATGGTGTATCCGGTTCTCTCGATGATTTTTTTCATGCAGTTCGGACATATCGTGTCTTCACCTGCACCGGGGACATTACCTATGTAAACATGGTGAAGTCCTTCCCTGATTGCCATGTCCCGCGCCTTTTCGAGTGTGGCTATAGGTGTGGGCACGAGATGCACGAGCTTGTAGAGGGGATGGAATCTGGAAAAATGGAGGGGGTAGTCAGGCCCTATGTTTTCCACGAGCCATCCGCACATCCTTTGGATCATCTCCATGTCATCGTTGTAAGTGGGGATTAGAAGATTTGTAATCTCCATCCATATCCCGCGCTTGTGGAGAAGTTTCAGGGTGTCGAGGACAGGCTGAAGGTGGCCGCCGTTCAGTTTCATATATGTTTCATCTGAAAAGCTTTTCAGGTCAACATTGGCGGCGTCTATTACATCACAGAGGCGGGACAGGGCCTCCTGGCTTATATAACCGTTTGTAACCCAGATGTTTTTTATCCCTTTTTGTCTTGCACTTAAGGATGTGTCGAACATGTATTCATAAAAGGTAGTCGCCTCGGAATAGGTATATGCAATACTTTTGCAACCATATTCCAGCGCGAGTTCAACGACATTGGAAGGGGAGAGATCGTAATTTCGCGTCTTGTCCGGGCTTGTCTGGGATATTTGCCAGTTCTGGCAGTTCAGGCATTTGAAATTACATCCCGCCACAGCAATAGAAAACGCCTTGGTGGCGGGAAAGAAATGATAGAGGGGTTTTTTCTCCACAGGGTCCACATGTGCCGCGCACGGATTTGCGTACGATATGGAATAGAGCCTCCCGTCGATATTGACCTTTACCCTGCACTTCCCCCTGTCGTCCGGGCGTATGACGCATCGATTCGGGCACGTATCGCACCTGACCAGCCCTTTTGCCAGTCTCTTGTAAAAATACGCCTCCTTGACGTGAGGATCGGATGGCGAGAACTCTCCGTAAGCAAGGACAGATTGCAGCGGGCAGACCGCCATCCCGCATACGGTCATAAGTGTTTTTTTTATGAAATATCTGCGTGTGTTGTTCATGTTTTTGGAAACACCATCAGGCTGAAGGTCTTGAGAACAAGAATCGATAGAACCACGCCCTGGATTCCTCCCCACGGCAGGATTATCAGGCCGATAAGGAGAGATCCGCAGCCTGCTCCGACAAAATCCGCAAGGTATAAACTCCCCGTGATTTCAACGTCGTCCCCTCGAGAGATTGCGGCTGCCGCAGCAAATTGACACCCACCCGCCATCGCTGCAACAAAGAGGGCAAGAGGTATCAGGAGATATTCCATGAGGAGAATCAGGAGCCATTGCCTGAGATTAATCCCGACGTATGCGGCCATGTAGGTCGATATGGCCAGTGAAAGCCAGACAAGATCACAAGCGAGCAACTGTTTTCGAAAAGGGTATTTCCATCTTGCGGAAAAACAGGCCCCGAGCGGGGCGCCTATCATAAACAGGGTTACAAATGCGCACATTCCAAGGTATGCGTAGCCATAGATAATCTGAAAGAGAAGGAGAAGAAAGAGTTCCATGCCTATGGCTGCATATCCTGTTGAGAGGATCACATATCTGACTGCCCCTCTGGTTGATATCAGAATAGCGCTTCCAATGGCAAGAACAAAGAGGACAACCAGCAATATACTGCGACTGCCACTCTTTTCAGCCCAGAGATTCAGGATGTGCCCGAATGCAAAAGGGGAAAGGTCGTGGTTGGCCTTTTCCGTCTCTTGTGACAGGATCTTTTTGAGTTGATCAAGACGCAATCGATCTGTCATAATCGGCAGCTCATAGTGAACCAGCCTCTTTGTGGTGATCCCTCGATCGGCCATGACTTGAGCGATGTCTGAGGTCAGACGGGCATCCGATGCAAGGTAATAATGGGTGTCTCCGGGAAATACAAGCACATTAGTGAAGACCTTTTTTGCCGCCGTATAGACCGAACGGTTCAGCAGGAGACATTCTTTGCCCATATAGTTGGCAGAACCTGAAAGCGTAAAGCAGAACACGCCGTCGTCATGAAGGATATCGCGCACCTCGCGGAAAAACTCTTCTGTATAGAACCGGTTGAGCTGGATGTTTTCAGGGTCAGGCAGATCACAGATAACAACATGATACTGCATGGACGTCTTTTTGACAAAAAGGCGGCCATCACCTGTGTGGAGATGAACCGCAGGGTCGTCTAATCCATGATCATGAATCAGAGGCGCCAGTTCTATGATCGCGGGGTCAAGTTCCACGTAGTCTATCTGTTTTGGATGATATCTCAGGATCTCTCTGATTGTCCCGAATATTCCCCCTGAGATCACAAGAACGCTGTCAGGTTTTTCGATCTGGGAGAGGGGGAGGTGAGCCAGCGTCTCGGCATCCGGTTTTTCGGTGGAAAAAAGAGGGAGGGCGTCCTGCAGGACATTAAGCTGTTTTCCGCTCCTCGTAATGGCCAACTGGGCATAACGCGTATTTGTGACTGTCAGCACTTCCTGTCCGGGAAAATGCCACGATTGCGTGATCCTGTCTGCCGGCGCGCTGCAACTGAGTCCGATTCCCAAGAGGATCAACACAGGCAGCGCAACAGATGAGGCGGCCATAACAAAGGCTGCCAGGAGGTTGATCAACCCGAGGATGATAAGAGTCGACCAGTGCGAAAAAAAATGGACCAGGATCAGACTGAAGAGGAGACCGCCGGCTATGTCCCCTGCGGCATCGGCGATGAAAACCTTCCGGGGCGCATCTTTTTCTTTGAGCAGAGATGCGGCGATCGGGAGCATACCGCCGGAAACGAGGCAATACGGAAGCAGGATCAGGGAACTCACGCCCAATACCGATCCCAGTCCGAGGAGTTCACCCTGGAGCCGAAAAAGGGGGATCGCCCGGATGCCGGCAACCTGTATGAACGGGAGTACGGCAATGAGGATATGACAGAAAAAGAGCAGCTTTCGGGCCTGTAATGCCTTGCCGTATATGGCCCCGAGTTTGCTTCCTGCGCCGGCAAGGAGAAGCCACAGGCCCAACGTCGCCCCCATGACGATCTCGTTTCCCCCAAAGGTGGACATCATTTCCCTGATGACAACAAGCTGGGTTGATATGGATGAGATGCCGAGAGCAAGAAGTGAGATTATGAATTTTCGCTTGTTCACAGGTTTCTTGTTGCTGATCTGGTTGGCGTGAGGAGATACGTAACTATAGACCTTCACATAAA
>MAXM01000115.1:4777-6537 GCA_001751015.1 Desulfobacterales bacterium C00003106 | reverse complement strand
TTAATTATCTGAAGGTCTATAACCGCCGCGGAATGCGGTTTTTTTGAGAAAGGTAAATTGAGACGACTCAGAGGCATACCGGGATTACATCTTGTACCTGCCGAACCTGTTTGAATCAGCGTCTTCCAGGACCTTTGTCCATTTCTTTCCTTCTTCGGTCTTGACCAGCTCTTTCGGAGCTTCGCTCAGACTGTTTGATTTCCGGATGACCTGATCATGTACATAGATAGCAGCCCCCATTCTCAGAGCCAGGGCCACGGCATCACTCGGACGCGCATCGATCGTGAGATCCTTGTCGTTTCCGTGAAAATGGACCGTGGCGTAAAATGTATCATTTTTGAGATCAGAGACCTCGATCCTGGATAGTGTTATGTTCAGGTTTTCCATTACCGTCTTGAACAGATCGTGAGTCATGGGACGGGAAAACTTTACGCTTTCAAGCTCAGTGGCAATCGCGGTTGCCTCGAGCAGACCGATCCAGATCGGGAGAGTAAGTTTTCCATCTAATGATTTCAAGATCATGATCGGGGCATTCGATACAGGATCAATCGCAAGATCCGTCACCTTCATTTCGTGCAACATGGGGCCTCCGCCTGAATTCCTGAATGAGTAATCTTCGTGAGCAAGGTCTCTAATCCTTCCAGACTACCAAGGAGAGAGTGTTTGTAGGCGTGCACTATATTTACGGTCAGGATTCCTCTCTTGCCTGATTCCGCCAAAATCATTTCATTTTCGGATGGACACTCAATATTGACAATCTTATTGCACATGGTTCTTCCTGTCAACTGGCCCTTTCCGTTTCTGCTAAAGCCCTCAATAAGGACTTGCTGCGTTGTGCCGATCAATGCGTTGTTTTTCCTGGTTGTTGTTTCCTCCTGTATTCTCTGGAGGTATTGGAGCCTTCTTTGCTTTATCTCTTCCGGAACCTTGCCTGAAAACTTCACCGAAGGCGCATTCGGACGATCTGAATACTTGAAAGAGAATATGTTATCATAATCCACTTCTCTGATAAGGGACATGGTTGCCTGAAAGTCCTCTTCGGTCTCTCCTGGAAAGCCGACAATAATGTCGGAAGTGATCGCCACACCGGGAATAGCTTCTCTCAGTCTCAGGACCTTTTCCATGTAGTTGCTTGTTGTGTATCTCCGGTTCATTCGTTTCAGAATTCGGTCAGAACCTGACTGGACCGGAAGATGAATGTGGGGGCACATCTTGGGAAGAGACGCCATGGTCTGTATCAGATCGTCAGAGAGATCTTTTGGATGAGATGTGGTAAACCGTATGCGTTCAAGGTGCTCAATATGACTTGCCTGGCTCAGGAGTTGCGGAAAGCTGCAGGAGATATTTTCCTTTTTTCCGTAGCTGTTCACATTCTGACCCAGCAACGTGACCTCACGCACTCCGTTTCTTACAAGAGACTTTATCTCCCTGATGATAGAGGCGGATGGACGACTCATCTCTCGTCCCCTCACGTAGGGGACCACACAATAGGTGCAGAAGTTATCGCATCCTCTCATAATAGTCACAAATGCGGTGATTCGACGGGTTCCGGCGCCGACAAGATGGGGTTCTTTTAATTCGTCGGAGAATTCAACGTCGCAAATCCGCTTTCTGTGTTGCCTAACCTGCAGGATCAGTCCCGGAAGACGGAAAAGGGCGTGGGTCCCAAAGACGAGATCAATATGCCGCACTTTTTTAAGAAGACGTTTCCCTTCCTGTTGCGCAACACAACCCCCCACCCCGATAATGAGATCCGGATT
>MAXM01000115.1:4186-4772 GCA_001751015.1 Desulfobacterales bacterium C00003106 | reverse complement strand
TTTGCACGAATAGCACAGGTGTTCAGAAGGATGAGGTCAGCGCGGTCCATGTCATCCGTGGGGAGGTAGTTCAGGGGCGCCATCATCTGCACTATCCGCTCCGAATCATAATGATTCATCTGGCATCCAATGGTTTTTATGTAGAAAAGACGTTTTTTCATTCAGATGGGATAATTATTCCTTTCCCTGCCCCTTGAACAGAATCGATTTTATGTCCCGCATATTGATCTTCATGAAACCATGGGAGAACTTACCGTAGCAGGGCCGGTCTTTTTCGACGATCAGGCTCACGGATGTATCATCGTTTAAGGTTAACTTTGCCGTGAGGACTTCATCCTTCAGAAAAAAATGGACAGACCTGATTTCTTCAAACGGAATCGAAAGAAGCGCACCCCCTCTCTTGCCCGACATGAAAGCTCGACCGCCACAACTGAATTTCTCAAGGTCCATTGAGACGTCCGACTGATCGACCATGACCACGGCATAGTTGGTCCCCGTGTCCGGCACTGTCACAGGCGCTGTATCTTCCATGTTTCCCATCCCTATTGTAAACAAGGAAAGGATAATAACAGGGATGACATACGAT
>MAXM01000115.1:2882-4147 GCA_001751015.1 Desulfobacterales bacterium C00003106 | reverse complement strand
CTACGACTCTTGAGCTATCATGATCTCTTTGCTTAAATCCTTAATCAGCATCTCTATGTCATCTTCACAACCAGGGGCGATATGAATGATTACTCTACCCTTTTTTGGGTCCAAAGTCCTCGCCATGGCCATGCCGTCGTAACCTTCGAGTATGAATCTGAGAAGGTGTATCTTGTGTCGATCCATTCGATAGATTTTCTGTATCGTCTCTGAATAATACATATTCTCTTTTTACCACTGTGGACATGCTTTTTCAATAGAAAAAGGCCTGTTGTGCCGGCCACCTGACATGTGATATATATTTCCACATAAATAATTTCACTGCGTTATCAGTCGAAATCCTCGACGACGTACAACTCGGTACGACTTACTCGGATTTTTCCTTTTATCCTTGTGAAATTAATTATCTGAAAATCTATAGATCGTTACGAAGAGCATTCCGGGCAAAGGGCGTAACGAGGATTCAAAGACCTAATCCTATGATATCGCAAATAGAGAAATTCGAGACCAGGCTGATCAAACAGAACCTTGCGCAACATCGGGAAATGATTGCCATCTGTGGTCTTGATGACACGATCGTAAAAAGCGGTCCGTTCGGAGGCGATGTTCTTGATTCGGTCCTTGGTTCAATAAGTATTCTGGGTCTGGTCTGTTTTGTGCCGCACCCGCTTTACAAAGAAATAATAAGGCTGACAGCAAGGCGGGTCTCAGTGATTTCACCGGAGGATTGTGAAACGCGGACGTTCCTGCACGATGTTCCTGTAATAGCCGATCATGCGCCAGGACCTATTATCAAGGCCCTGTCCCGCCGAAAAGGAGCTGTCTTTCGAGACGGAAGCGTTATAGCAAGGGGCGTCGTTACTATTGAAGAGGCCTTTGTCTGTGCAAGCTCCGTCATTCACGCCCTTTTTATCAACTATTTTTTGGACTACTGGCGCAAGATACGTAAAGGTCACGTCACGGCTTCTGACCGGAGTCATTTCGAGAATATAGTAGAGAACCTTTTCCCCATCGTAGAGAGCGGTCCGCGTCTTGGATACGGCCCGTTTGACTCTGAATCTGTTATCTTAAAAGAGATGGTCCGGGCCGGGAAAGCCACAGTGGAAACAGGGCTGGTTGATTCTTTTTTCGGAAACGTCAGCTATTCACAAAAAGGAACCTGTCATATCAGCGAGACAGGAGCCAGCCTCGATGAATTGGAGGGAGCCATTGTGGGCGTTCCGATGAATGGTTCTTCGAGTGTCGGACTTACCGCGTCTTCTGAA
>MAXM01000115.1:2484-2831 GCA_001751015.1 Desulfobacterales bacterium C00003106 | reverse complement strand
TCAGTGATCGCCTCCATGATGTGCGAAGAAGATGGCGTCTGTCAGTATGACTGCTACAAGACCTGTCCGCGTATGAGGGATCTTTACGGCGTTCCCATTGTCTCCGGGGAAATCGGGGCAGGGGGATTGGCGAAAACGCTTCCCGCCCGTATCAAGATGGATAACGGCGCTATTGTCTATGGACACGGCGTATTTGCTACAGGTTCAAACGATTTCAGAAAACCCTTCAACAAGATGGTCGAAATAGAGCGCATGGCCCGCAGGTTTGTTCTGACGGAATGTGCGCGTGCGCGTCATTGATTCCTTGTGCATCATAGCTTCAGGCCACATTTGCCCGATCTCAAATC
>MAXM01000115.1:2210-2434 GCA_001751015.1 Desulfobacterales bacterium C00003106 | reverse complement strand
CGTCCACAAAGATATCGTTTCTCTCGCCGGAGGCCTTTCAGGTTTACGGGTTTTTTGAGAAATTGCAAACAGTTGTCTAAATTACCCGATTTTGTTAGCTTTTTCGCGTCAATGGGCATAATTTCGAGGCGAAACGTCAGTTTTTTGCCTTGACAATAGAGGAGGCAAATAATAATTGTTAACATTCTGAAGAACGTATTTCGTATAACCTAAGTTGAGCGATT
>MAXM01000115.1:1420-2170 GCA_001751015.1 Desulfobacterales bacterium C00003106 | reverse complement strand
GTAATACCTTGATTTTTCAATGCTAATAGCTAACAGCTAATCGCTCAATTTAGGTATAAGCCAACCAGTTCAAAAAAGGGGAGAATGCAGATGATTAGTTTTCTTGGACTTGTTTTCGGTATTGTCGGTGTTGTCGCGTTTGTTCAGGTAATAGTGCTGAAAAAGAGCATTAAAGAACTGAAAGAGAACATTGCCGAAGGTAACCTGCAAGGTCCTAAGGGAGATAGAGGCCACAAAGGTGATACCGGCGATCTTGGTCCCAAGGGTAATACAGGTCCCAAGGGCGATTCCGGCCCTAAGGGAGATAAAGGCGATACCGGCGATCCTGGCGCCAAGGGCGATAAAGGTGATAAGGGCGATCCTGCCGATCCTGGTCCCAAGGGCGACAAGGGTGAAACCGGCGCCAACGGTGAAAAAGGCGCCAAGGGCGATAAGGGAGACAAAGGCGATCCTGGTCCCAAGGGTGATAAGGGAGACAATGGTCCCAATGGTGAGCCTGGTCCCAATGGTGATAACGGTCCCAAGGGTGAACTTGGTCCGAAAGGTGAAAAAGGTCCCAAGGGCGATAAGGGCGCCAAGGGGGAACCAGGCAAACGTGGTCCGAAAGGCGATAAAGGAGTCGTTGCAAAGGCCTAACCTTACTATGTTGGTTTCCCTCTCAAACGGGGGGGCCTGCGCCTCGGCCAGGAGAGGGTTGTGAAGCGTAAGGGCTCGCGCAAGAATAACCTGGCAGATTTCGCGCTCAGATTT
>MAXM01000115.1:0-1329 GCA_001751015.1 Desulfobacterales bacterium C00003106 | reverse complement strand
GGTAAGTTATTTTTGCGCGAGCTCTAAGTATCGGTCGAACATGGCCTTAATCTGAAATACGAAAATGCAAAATGGGTTTTTGCCCGAGCCCCGGGAATGGGGACAGGATAATCTTGTCTTCTTTCCCTATGCTGATGAAAGGAGACAAGGGATGAAAGGCCAAGGCTTTATCTGTTTTTCTTGCTGCGCGTTAGTGATCCTGCTTGGCGCTTCTTGGTGTTTGGCCGAGATTCAGCCCGTTCCACTGCTCGAAACGGACTGTGGCAAATGTCATCAGGATGTCGTAAAACATGTGGCTGAGCGAGGAGCGTTGCACACGGAAGTGGGTTGTCTGGAATGTCATGTGGAACATCCTCCTGCCGGGGAAAACGCCATTCCGACATGTGATGACTGCCATGGCGCCGAGGACTCGGTCCATTATGGTCTGAAAGAATGTAAGACTTGCCACCATCCGCATTATCCGCTGGAGATGGATTTCGCTACAATGGGTGGAGGAAAGGCTGTCTGTCTTACATGTCACCCTGATCAGTGCAAGGAATTAGAGGCAGACCCGAGTGAGCATACTCCGCTTGACTGTAAAGAATGTCACGTAGTCCACGGAAACGAGGGCATTCCGGAATGCGGGGCGTGTCATGGCGCTGATGAATCAGTTCATTATGCTCTTAAAGAATGCAGCGCCTGCCACCATGCGCATTATCCGCTGAAAATGGATTTCGCGCAACTCAGCGATGCCAGGGTTGTTTGTCTCACATGTCACCCTGATCAAGGGAGTCAAATGGAGGCCGAGCCGAGTGAACATGCGGGATTGGATTGCAACGAATGTCATCTGGCTCATGGCGAGGCAACAGAGTGCACAGGATGTCATGAACCGCATTCGCAGGAGATGGTTTATAACGATTGTCTTTCCTGTCATAAACCGCATGCCCCTGTAGCAGTCAGGTATGGGGACGATCTGACCTCAAATATGTGTTCCTCCTGTCACGAGGAGGAGGGCGCGGCCCTCGCAAAGAGCACCAAAGCACATCACGAGCTGAGATGCGTGGAGTGTCACGAGAGCGAGCACATGGCGACAAGCGGGTGTGAAGTATGCCATGATGCAAAACCGCATAGCAGCTTCATGCACGAGAAAACCCCTAACTGCCTTGACTGTCACAGAGACCCTCACGCACTGGCCGAGTAATAGAGGCGAGACCAGGGCGAGAAGATCCGTTTTATCCCTCCCTTGCAGGCTTGCAGGGGAGGGGTAGGGTCAAGGATGCCGGAATGGCTGTGACGATTGTATTCCAAATAGCCTTTCAGATCGAAGGATGGGGGCACGGATGAAAAAGA
>MAXM01000114.1:3189-4908 GCA_001751015.1 Desulfobacterales bacterium C00003106 | reverse complement strand
GAAGCAGCCCGACTACAACGATTCCCGACGTCATGATAACATATTGATTTAACAATGCTTTTGAAACACCCTTTCGTAAACTTTTTTGCTGTAAATTCACTATGTTATCTTAAAATGGGGGTTTATGGTTTGCGCTAAATGGTGTAACCAACTGATTTTTAACAATTTTTGTTTACGAAAGCATCAATTTAATTTTGATTATTATCAATAGGTTACATTGCCATCGGGAATTGCTGAGCGTGGGGTCAGCGGCCCGTGGGGTCAAATCTTTGCTTGACTCTTGACGCAAAATTGAGTAGAGTCGCTGTATGTCAAGACCGCTAAGAATACAGTATCGAGGTGCATGGTATCATGTAATGAACCGAGGCCGGCGGCGTGAAGAAATCTGTTTGGAAAACAATGATTACCTTGCTTTTATAGATCTTTTGCAGGAGTCGGCGCAAATGTTTAATGTGGGCATCGCCGCATACTGCCTTATGCCCAACCACTATCACCTGCTCATACAGACACCTGATGCCAATCTGTCACGGTTTATGAGACACTTAGACGGTGTCTATACCCAACGATTCAACAGAAGCCACAAACACGACGGTCAATTGTTTCGTGGACGATACAAATCAATTTTGATTGATGAGGATAGGTACCTTCTGGAACTGGTTCGCTATATCCATCGAAACCCTCTTAAAGGGGCTTTGGAAGATGCCTTGGGTAGATATCCATGGACCAGTCATAAGGGGTACATATCAAATGCAAAAAAATGGGACTGGTTGCACAAGAAATTCATTCTGGCAATGTTTTCGAAAAATAGAAGTGAAAGCATGAAGCGTTACAGGAAGTTTGTTTCCCAAGAAAGTCCCGAAGAAATATCTATGGTCTTTGAAAGCGTCAGGCTGCCACCGATATTGGGGAGTGACAGATTCATAAAATGGGTAAAGAAGCATTTCTTCAATGACAAACAGAATAGTGAGATCCCTGAATCCAAATCATTGGCACCCAGTATAGAGGAAATAAAGACCGCAATCTGCAAGTTCTATAGCATTAACGAAGAAGATCTCTTGATATCCAAACGAGGTTCAGCAAATGTTCCCCGGAACATAGCGATTTATCTTGCACGACGATTAAGGGGAGACAATCTGGATGCAATAGCCAAAGCTTTCAATATAAGGGCGTACAGTTCTGTCAGCAGCGTAGTCAACCGAACCCGAATTCTATTATCTAAGGGTTGGAAAATAAATAAAATGTCATTCTGGTTCTTAATTGTACCAATCACATCTCTTGTAAATCTCCTTAAAAATTATCACAAACTAACCTGAAAGCCCCTGTAACTTAAGCAAAATATAATTACAAATAGATATTTACTTCGCATACAACAAGTGATACAATCCAGAAAATCTTAAGCTTAATTTTCTGGATTGTATCACAATGGCTACTGAAAAGAATTCCGATCAATTAGTGATAACCTATTTAAATAAATACAAAATTGCCACTATTGGGGAGATGAAAACTACCCTGAATACTCAATCAAGAATGACTGTGTTTAGACGGTTGAGCAAATTGGGTTATATCTCCAGTTGTTCTCATAGTGGGAAATATTATTCCTTGAGTCGTATAGCAAAATACAATCAATATGGTTTGTGGGGCATTAAATCTGTTCTATTTTCAAAATACGGAACCTTAAAGAATACGGTGGATGTACTGGTTAGTCAATCACATACAGGG
>MAXM01000114.1:2886-3086 GCA_001751015.1 Desulfobacterales bacterium C00003106 | reverse complement strand
AAAAAAATATTTGGCGTTTATGTTTATCTCTCAAGTGGTTCTATATGTGCAAAAAAACAAGAATTAACCAGAAAGGATTGCATACAGTATAAAGATGATTTGGAAATGCGTCCTGAAATTCTAATGAACGAGTTGAATGCCGCTTTGATTATGTTTTTCAGCACATTGAATGAAAAACAACGTCGTTTTTATGCTGGATT
>MAXM01000114.1:171-2830 GCA_001751015.1 Desulfobacterales bacterium C00003106 | reverse complement strand
GTAGCCAAAGGCAGAATTGAACTATTAAATGATGAAGTTGATCTTGATACAATTCGAGAAGCAGGTGGAGGCAGGAAGCAGATTAAAAAAAAATTCCAGAAGTAATTGATAAAATTGAAGAATTAATGAAATATGAAACAGCTGGTGATCCTATGAGCGATTTAAAATGGACACGAAAGACTACAGCGAAAATCGTAGATGCGTTAGCATTAATCGATATCACTGTCAGTAAGCCAACAGTTGGGAAAATTCTGAAAAATTTAAGATTTTCGTTAAAGACCAATGTTAAATCGATTGCAAATGGAGGCAAGCCAAGAACAAAAAAAGAAAATGAGGATCGTAACAATCAATTTGAATACATCAATAAAATGATAATCAAATTTGCAAAAAGGAGAATGCCGGCAATCAGCGTCGACACGAAAAAGAAAGAGCCGATTGGAAATTTCAAAAATCCTGGAACAAGATATAAACGTGAAGCAGATTTAACAAATGATCACGATTTTTTAACATATGCAGCGGGAATAGCGGCATTATACGGAGTATATGATCAACAAAAAAATAAAGGATTTGTTTCAATAGGAATGTTCATCAAGGAAGGAAAAACAATATTATCCGGCGACACACCGGAATTTGCTGTTGAATCTATTGAAAGGTGGTGGAAAAACGATGGCTTTGCAACATATCGAAATCAAAATAATTTATTAATAGTAGCGGATGCAGGAGGAAGTAACGGTCACAGGCCTCATATGTGGAAAGTAAAACTTCAAGAAATATTATGCAACAAATACAAGTTTAATGTAACTGTATGTCACTATCCACCAGGAGCTTCAAAATGGAATGCGATTGAACATCGTTTGTTTAGCGAGATTAGTAAAAATTGGAGAGGTACACCATTAATCAGCTATGAAACAGTTCTTAAATATACAAAGCGCACAAAAACAAAAACCGGCCTGAAAGTTAATGCGATATTAGTTGAAAAACAATATGAAAAAGGGATAAAAGCCTCAAAAGATGATTTAGAAAAATTGAATATTGAGCGACACGAAGTTAATCCTTCATGGAATTATACCCTTTACCCAAATTGACCAGAAAAAGTACATTTTATTTTTTTCCGGACCCTTAGTGCAATTTCACCACTTGTAATTTTCTGTGCAAATTCTAATCTTTTTCTAACGACCTCATCCAGTCTAGGTGGTGGAATAGTAAATGCTTTTGTATGATATCCACTTAAAGCACCAGATTCTTTTTTTGTTCTATGAAATGTTTCTGGCCTAAGCGAAATAAACACTATCATAGGCCAAGTAGATGCAAATTCTTGTGATATTAAAAAAGCAGCCTCTTGATCTTTGTCAGATCTTTGATCACAATTGTCCATAAAGACAATCAGTTGCTTTTGCTGACTTTTGCATATGTATTCAAGTGATTTTTTTAAATGTTCTACCTCTTCTTCAACTTTTTCTGTTAAGAATTCTATTTCTTTCTCAATTGCTTTCTCAGGGTCAATATCATACAATCTTTTGACTTTGACACTTTTTTTGAATTTTTCTAATTCGACATAATAACAATGGCGTACAAAGTCATCGTCTTCAATGTCAATTCCGTTGAATTCGTCAAGTTGAGTTCTTAATACATTAATAATTGCTTTTTTAATGTCGTACGATATTATGGCTTTAGAGCCTAAATCTATTTTAAAGCTTATAGCTTTTTCAAAAACGCTAGAGGCTTCCACAAAACGAAGGTAGTCAATAAATGTTGACTTACCAACTCCAACGTCACCTAATAATAATATTGGTCTTTTGCTTAAACTATTTGAAAAGAGATCAGTTAATTCACCAGAAAGACCTTTTCGTGTTGCTACCTGCGCAAGAGTTGATTTTTTATCACCTACAGCAAATAAGTAATCATATCGCGTAGATAAAATTTCCTTACTAACTAAGGAATAATTTGAAAGAGCACCGCTTTTACAATAGCAATTACGCAAAAAATCTTTTTCCAAGTCTTTTTCCTTGATAACATCTTCAAGTACTAAGTCACTAATAATCTCAAGATCAGCTTGGAATGGATTTCTGTTTTTTATTCCAGGATATTGATGAATCGATGCGGATAGTTTAGAAGGAAGTTCACGTTCTGTTTTTCCAATCAATTTTTTTACAAGGTATTCTTCTTCAAACCCATTTTTTGAAAGGCAATTCCATACTTCTTTGAATTCATTTAGAAAGATTTCAAGCGAAGGAACAACAAGAACCTTACCTTCAAGCGGGGGAATAGAATCGTTACGATTGGCAACTAATGCTAAGAATTGCCAGCCATTAGACACGATAGCAACTTGAATCCCTCGATCATTGCAATAACCTTTTACTTGGTCGATTGCCGATTTCAAATTCTTATTATCTTTATAAACACTTTTAATCGGTTGAAATAGATTATTAATTCCGGCTGGAAGTTCAAAATAATCACCTGATTTTTTTGCTTCAAGAACAGCCACAGAGCGAAAAAGGCTCAGTGTATAATCGGTATATTTTTTTTGGTAATTATCTTCACATAAAATATCATCTCTGCACCATCCAAGGCATTCCATTAGCAATCTATCAATGAATTTGAACCTGGTATTGGCTTCATTTAAAGATTTTTTTTCTGTTAACTTAAATTCAGCTTTTAA
>MAXM01000114.1:0-163 GCA_001751015.1 Desulfobacterales bacterium C00003106 | reverse complement strand
TTCGTAAATGTCCATGAAAAACCTATTTTAGATGTAAATTCAAGCCTATGTCAATTAACTCTGTTGTGGAATGATATTCACACATAACGTGGTGCTGACCTGTTGGGGTGTAGCGCCAGCGTAACCCCAATCAGAGTCAAGCACAGGGTTATCTGTAATAATG
>MAXM01000113.1 GCA_001751015.1 Desulfobacterales bacterium C00003106 | reverse complement strand
ATCTTACGCATCCTTTTTTCTATATGGTCTAATATGTCCTGCGTAGAAGGGTGGGACGTTGGGCCGAACAGTCCATCCATGGATAAGGAGCCGCCGCACCCGGACACGAAATCCGGGATTGTAATAATACCACGGTCATTTAAGATCCTTTCTGCGTCTCGGGTAATGGCAAGATTGGCGCCGGGCACAACCACCTTTGCAGGGATGGTTTTCGCATTGTCTGAAACAATGGCGTTCTCAATGGCTGCCGGGATGAACAGGTCACACTCTACGCCATATATCTCCTTTCGATCCGTGTACCTGCCATTTGCCGCGCCTTTGGGCATAAGACCGTTGACGCTGTTTTCTATCAGGGCCTTGATATCAAGGGAGCGTTTGTCAGTACTGATGAGGCTTTTCTCCTCGTCAGCTATTCCGACAACCCGGACACCTGATTCGTAAAGGCTGTAAGCGGCGGCGCTGCCCAATCCTCCGAAACCCTGAATGGCTATTGTTGCCTCCTGAGCCGGAATTTTGAAAAAATCAAGGACGGCCAGGGAGGCTGCCGCGAGTCCGAAACCTGATCGCAGACTCCCGACTGTAACATGATCGACAGGCTTCTCCAGCATCCGGTAACGCTCCAAAAAGTGGGGCGGATCAAAGCCTTGTGCCTTGGCTATAGCGATTTTGACCGAAGGGATATCGAGCCTGGCTGCAATATCATCAAGTTCTTTGAGTTTTACATTCAGGTCAGGCCCCACCGAATAGCATTGCAGAATATACGGACGTATGGCGTGGAGAAAGCGGCGCAGCGCCTCTTTTTTCCCGGGTGAGTGAGGGTCGTAATCAATGCCGCTTTTTGCCCCGTCGGCCCTGATACCGGATATTCGCATCTTGAGTGTCATGTTCCGGGCCAAATCAATGACGCAGTCCTGCGTAAGTCCTTTTTGTACTCTCAGGCCACCTGCGCAAAGCTTGTGAGAAAGGGCGTCAATTACCAGCCATCCCTTGAATCCCTCGACAGGGTCCGTATACCCCACGATCAATTCCGGTTCTCTATTTAGAATATCTGGCATAATGTCAATTAGTTCCAAGTCTATGGTTGTCCCGGATAACAATAAGCGTCTCTTTTTCCGTTGATCCTTCATAGAACGCCCTGATTATGGGACGGGTTTGATCAACCATGGAGACAATGAACGAAAAAAGATTACTGCTTCGTGCCAGAACCGTATCGAGGCGCGTGGGCGTATCCCTTGCCGGATCATGCTCCCAGGGGACAATATGCGTATGATATGTGCCAAGTATAATAAGGTTGTCCTTATCGCATCTATCGCAGCATTCCTTAAGCTCCACCGGATCCGTGATCCACCCCCTCTGACTTAAAGGGGTCTTTGAAGGGACTGCATACTGGTTCATAATGCGGTCCATGTATGTCTTGTAAGGCTCCTGGTCCCTGACATTCCTTTTTAGCTCCATTATACGCTTGACGTCTAAGGTATGTTCCATTTGGACGCCTGCCACCAGGCCACAGGCTCTCCGATCCCTGGCTTCACCAGGGAGATAATTCCCTGCAAGTTTTCTTTCACAGTGCTGCAGGATTTCCTGCCGGTTGGGACGGGGTAACAGTATCCGGCTGACCTGCTCAGGCGCAATCATCTTTTTATCACCCTATCCTCCGGCAATGGGGATCAAGAGTGTAATCTCATCTCTGTTGTTCAGAGATAACGTATCCCATTTATCGATCCCGGTCCTGATCAATCTGCTGTTGACAAAAATAGACAAAAAAGCGGAATCCTGATTGATAATCTGCAATCCGGGATACTGTCGCAAGAGACGTTCCATAATTCCTTTCAGGTTGTCCCCGTCTACGATGACTTCCCGCCGGTTGTCGGCATGTTTACGAAGTGGAGAAGGGATAATTACTTTCGGCATAACCTATCCTTTACTTCTCTCAGGGCGGCGGGGATACATCTTATTATCTCTTTGACCTGAGTAGCCGGGGTGGGCCGGGAGAGTTTTCCCGCCGTCCTGTTCACCATCCCGGCGATGCGACAGGCGTCGACATGGGATTTACCTGCATAGATCAATCCGCTGATTATACCGGTAATTATGTCCCCTGTTCCCCCAACAGCCTCCAAGGCCTCTATGTTCGGATGATCAATCGTCTCCAGTATCTTCCCGTCCTGACAGATATAATCGACCTTCCCTTTTACGAATACCGTGCGCGCAACGTTTTTTGACTTAAAGGCCCTGCTGATCAACTCCGGCACATCGTCCTCCATGTGACTTATAAACCCGCGCGTGTACGTGGGATGGACCGCCTTTTCGTCAGCGAGAAAGGCCAGTTCTCCCAGATCGGGCGTGAACAGGTCGTAGCGGCCGGCGTCACCACCAGCCTTGGCAACATACATGCCACCCGCATCAGCGATCAGCACAGGCCTTTTCTCCAGGGAATCTATCTTCTCCAAGACCTTCTTGTTTCTTTTGATGTCGGGCATGATATAATGGGTGGTCAGTATCTGAACATCCATTTGCGGGAGATTCCCGGCGAGATAGTCATAGATTTTCGCGCTCCCGTCGCTGGCGCCGATATCCCCGGCCACGATTCCAACCGCGCTTTTTAGACCATATTCCTGACAGATCGCACAGGCAGCAGAAATCATGGAAGCCGTGCCCCGGTTCATGTCAAGGCATTGACCGCCTACCATAACATTCTCTTCAACAAGCTCGATTGGGCCCAGCACAAAAGGCAAGTCTCTAACGGGAATGGTTCCTGCCATAAGAAGCATGCTTATTACTTACTCTCCAATAACTCTATTAGTTCCTCGTGCGCCGTGTTTAAGGCGTAAGCACAAAGTGTATGGCCTATGGCAGACGGCTTAGGCGCCTTTAAAACCGATTTTCCCACCATCTCGTAGGCGAGATACGGCACATCCGGGCAGCCGCCGCCCGAGATATTTACAATCCGCTTGGTTGTCTTATCCACGGTAATTTTCATATTGGCTGCTCTGACCATGATGTATTCGCCGAAGTCTTTCACCGTGCAAAGCTTCTGAGGCCTTAACCTGTTTGAAGACTCGGGGACTACTTCTATAGGCGCTGATCTTAGTTTTTTCAATATCCTGATGATGCCCGGTTCTTCAACGAGGGGGAACTCCACGCAGAGGTCGCAGCCTGTTCTATACCGCGCAGGAGGACTAACCACCTTAATATCATAGTTCTCCTCTTTGAGTATCTGTTCGGCGCGCATAACAGTGCCTGTATCTGCAAATATCAAAAGCCCCCTTGTCACTGTTTCAGATTCCGGTGAGATATCCTCTTTCTTTTTTTTCCCAAACCATTTCATTCTCGAACAAGCTCCCTTCCCTCCGGGATTTTCTTTTCCTGTATTCTCTTGCGAAAGGCCATGGCTATCACTAATGAAAAGACCAGGCCTGCCAATACAACGATTTTTCCTTCAAATGTAGGACCGGCTGAGGTGCTTCTGAGCGTCCATGCATAGGTGAAGCCTCCGCCCAAAAGCATACCGAGGGTAGTTATGCCGGCATCCACATCCCCTTCTCCGGCCTTTATCAACTGTCGGAAAGGGCATCCATCAATCAATATAGAAGCCAGCCCTACCATGGTCATGGCCAGAAAAGTCCATCCATGACTCAGGTGGGACGCGGGCTGGGCGTTCATTCCCCAACTGAATTGACCCAGGAGGGAGCCTGCAATCAGGGCAACCAGGAAGGCAGTGAGAACCCCGGTCAGCAAGGTCTTTTCTGCTGCAAGAAGAAAATTACGCAGCCCTCCGGTGATGCACAGTCCTGACCTCTGGGCGGATACCCCGATAGCAAGCCCGACCAACAGCGATACATATACAGGAGCGTGCCAGGCCGCGGGCCCTTTTTGCCCTGTCTTGATAAAGACCGGATCAACCAACAGGAAAATGAGAAGGATAATGGCAAGCAGGGGGATCACAAAACCATTTATCCGGGGAAGCTCCCGGGGCTGGTCCAGGACAAATCCCCCCTTGATGTACCTGACACCGAGCCAGACCCCAAAGATGAGTCCGAGTGTGGCTGCAATTGCGGTCAGGTCCCCGGCCGCGAGGCGCAGAATCATCTTGATGGGACAGCCGATAAAAACAGCGCAACCTACTATTATGAAGAAGCCCACGAAAAAACGGATAATAGATGAGGAGCCGCCCCTTACTCGAAACCTGCCGGTTTTCACGGCGACAAGAAAAGATCCCAGCAGAAAACCTATGAGCTCAGGGCGTATGTAGCTCATGCGAGGATCATTGTGGAGTTGCAATGCCCCGGCAATATTTTCTACAAAACAGGAGACGCATATTCCGGAGTTTACCGGATTGCCAAGATAGGTCAAAAAGACACCACCAAGCCCCAACAGGGCGCCCGTCACAATGGAAGCATCAAGCATTTTTTGAAGAATTTTCAATTACTCACATCCTCCGGCCAATCTGCTCTGAAGATAGTAGATATCTTTCAGTATCTTCCTCACCTCTCTATCTTTGGGCTTCAGCTTCTTTTCCCGCCCGAATTTCTCTCTGCCTTCCGTCACGAGTTCCCTGATCTGGTCTCCAATGAACAGCGGCGTTCTGTCATCCACATAGTCCGGTTCCATCTCAACCGCCCGACGATAGCTGTGGATGCCCTCTCCGAGATTTCCCTGTCCAAGATGCAACTGGGCTGTGTATACGTATGACAAAGGATTCTCAGGATATCTTTTCAGGATATCATTTAATCCTGCCATGGCCTCCGCATAGAGCCCCCGGTCCTTGAGGGACACAACCTCGTGGTATATCTTTTTATCCTGGTCCATTCGCAAGGCATAGGCTGCCTTTTTATCCACAGCCACTATGCCGGCATTGCCCTGGTCCTTTTTCACTATCGCCTGATTTGCCAGCATGCCCATGGCAATGAGAGTGATGCCCGCTATGGCGCCTATGCTAAGTCTGTCCAGCCAGTCCATAATCGATTCACTGTAGCGCCCCCGCCCCCTCGACAGGGGAATCGGCAAAATCAGAAAAATCCAATCTGCCTAATGCTTCATCCTGGTCTTTATCCCAGATCAGGTTCTTGATTTTCTCTTTGTCCGTAGTCCCCCACCAGTTATGACGGGCATCCACATCCCATGTCTGACCTTCGAGGAGAGAGATGTTGTACTTCTCGTTGTCAGAGATGTTGTTTTCTCTGAGTCTGAATCCTTCCATTGCATAAAGCATGATCCCTTTGGCGTTACGGACGACGTTGTTGTATCTTACATTTGCCACACTCCCCTTTTTCCCGAAGATGCCATAGAATTCGTTATTGCTGATCTCGTTATGACTGATCGCAGGACTCGTCCCTTTGCCAAACAGGACCCCTCCTCCATTGCCTGTTATCCGGTTATAGAGTATGGAGGTAACGCATTTTGTTTCAAATTCCTTTACGTTTTTTTGTCCCATGGCCACACCATTGTCATGGAAATAACAATTAGCCACTATAACCTGGCCTCCGTGGCAGTGAAGCCCTGTGTTGGCATAGCTGACCTCGCAAAACTCCAGGATATTTCCTCTGGTGTCCAACAGATTGATTGCTCCCCAGTCCGCTGGATGAGGGGAATCCTCGGCGGATGTAAAGAGAATCATCCTGTCCCTGGTTCCCTGGGCAAGTATTTTTCCCCTGACAATCAACTCGGCCCGGGGAAAATGGTTCTCCTTGTCCGGAATGTCAGCAAGTCCGTTTGCTTCAATCCTGACAAATCTGACAACAGTACCCGGCATCACAATTAGTGTAGAGCCTCGGGCTATCTCTACATCTCCCCTGACAACGACCTCTTTTTCCCAGACAGTATCCGATTTGATAACGCCTTTTTCTACGATCATCGGTTTTCCCGAAGCCGGACCTGCAAGCCAAAAAGACAAGACCATACCAAGGAAGGCAAACAACATACGTTTTGTGAAAGCCCGATGTTTCACAGACTTTGTCACATTGAGAATTTCCATTTTCTTACCCGTTGTTGAGACAACCGCTGTCAGAATTTCCTGTACGGGGCCATATTACACTGTTTCAGCCGCTCCCTGATACAGTCGTATTCGCTGTCCCTCGCTTCCGCGAACCCCTCTATCCATGCGCTTTCCAGAACCCTTAATACCTCTCCATTTACCAGGACTGTCTCATCTTTCCGGAGATCCAGGAGTGTTTTCTTTACCTTTCCAGCCAGGTCACGATCCACATGAGGCATGACTCCCACAGTGCAGTAAGGCATGGGTATGCTTTCAGCGATGATGTTGAAGTCATCGATCTTGATCTTTCCCTCCTGGGCCATGTGATCCAGGTCCAGATAAGGCGCTGCTCCGATATCGTACGCCCCGAAGAGCACCCCGTATATGACTTTTTCGTGCTTAAAGGAACCCCAGGGAATGGCGTAATAGGTCAGATCTTCCTCCGGGTCAAATCCATTGGACAGCATGAGAGAGTATTGCGCCATATAACCGAAGGGGGCCAGGGCGGGTCCGAATATCATGGTCTTCCCGCGCATATCGTCAAAACTGTCAATTCCGCTTTCCTTGAGCGCTATGATCGTCCCTGTGTCCCGATAGCCGTACTTTCCCCTTATTTCGACTGCCATGAGTTCCAGCCCGTACTCCTTCTTGAAAATGATGGGAAGAATAGAGTTGGTATGGGCAAAGTCGATTTCTTTGTCCCGAACCAGGTCTTCAAAATCAAAGGTGTTAACATATACCGATTCAAACTTCTGTCCGGTCTTTTCTGTAAGATAGGAAGTAAGCGGTTCAAACCTGGCTGTAGTCTCAGGCAAGCTGTTGCAGATCATGTAGCCTATTTTCATGGACTTGGCTTCCTTGCCCGACACATCTCTTCCCTTGCTCTCGCAGCCCGCAAACAAGAATAGTGATATGAATAAAAAGAAAAAAAGATATCTGCTCTTCATATATCCCCTGCCTTTTGTCAGTTATCAGTCACTCACCAGTTTCAGTTCTTCATCAATTTTTTCAAGTTGAACAGGATCCGAGGCGAGCGATCGGGCCTTGTTTAATTCCATGCCCGCTTTTTCCGGCAACATCATCTTTTCGTAGAGAACAGAGAGGTGGACGTGGACCATCACATCCTGTTCGTTAATTTTCACTGCCTTATCAAGGTACTGCATGGCCTCTTGATGTTTCTCCATCCTGATAAGCACTATCCCCAGTCCATCGAGGGCGTCGAAATTTGAGGGGTCCCGTTCAAGTATGTGTCTGAGTTCCTTTTCGGCTTCGTCCAATTCGTTGGTCCGGTAAAGGGCCATTGCCAGGCTGTTCCGAGGCCCCGTATCATCCGGGTTCATATACAGCAACAGTCGATATTGCATAATGGCCACTGAATCGGGAAGGTCATCTGTCTCCATATGGGCCCAGGCCCCACCTGCCCAAATCAAAACCAGAATAAGCGTAAGAGATAACCTGGTCATCTACTGCTCTATTCTCCCTTTCAGTGTTCTTCCCAATGTCATTGCAACCGAATCAAATTTCAACCCCGCCCGCAGGGCGCTAAAAAGCTGCCTCCCGGCAACCCATCACATCAGATGCCCTATGGAACCAATTATCGTGCCTCCCCCTATTAAGGTAATAAGCGCTGCGCTTACGATAGATATCTTCCTTGCGAACTTCTTTGCATCCAAAAAACGGCTGGTCAATTTACCTGCGCCTACCACTACAAGCCCTATGGCAATCAAGACAGCGGCTAGCCCGAGGCTGAACAAGAGTACATAGGTAAGCCCCTCTTCCAGCCGCCCGCCAGCCATCGAAGCCAGCAGGATTGCTATGGCAGCCGGACAAGGGACTATCCCCCCGGAGATGCCGAGAAGGCAAAGCTGCCAGTAGCTTGCCCTTTTTTCCCCATGCGTATGATTGTCTGAGTCATGTCCGTGTTGATGGTCATGGTTATGATGATCATGATCATGATTCTTGTCAGGGCTGTGTTGATGTGGATGAGTGTGCGCGTGGGATGCGTCGTGAGAATGAAAATGAAAAGGCTCCCTGCCCCGTATTCTCTGCACCAGCATCCACATCCCTATGCTGAAGATCATGAGACCGGCAACTGTCCCTAAATATCCGTGCAACGATTCTTCTGTCAGTGTTATTCTGTTTGAAGTCAGCTTGACTGCTATGGCCAAAAGGATAATGCTGAAAGTATGCGTGAATGTAACGATAACGCCAAGAATGACAGCGTCAATCTTCCTCCCCTTAGAGCCTATCAAATAGGCGGCTACCACCGTCTTACCGTGTCCGGGCTCGAGTGCGTGCATAGCGCCCAATAACATTGCTGTTAAGTAGTAGATAGAATTCACTAAACTGTTTTCCTTTCAGAGACGTTGCTTCAAAGACTACCGCTATGGGTTCGGTCAAAAATAACTTGGTAGAATTTGCGCCCGAATTTGCCGTAGATTTAATCGATCTGATTGAGCAAAACCGCAGGAATAGCGAGCTATTTCGAGGACTTTTGCGATTGAAGATCGGTTAAAGATATGGTGAAGTCGGGATGCAAAAATGCCAAGTTATTTTTTGCCGAGCCCTATATCAGGTTCTCTTTTTTCAAAAACTCTCTTACGGTCTCTTTGATGTCTTGATTTTCTGTCTTTTTCATCAATTCGCTCATGGCATTATCGTCTATCCTGCCTCCAAGCTTGTTTATCACCCTGTCCAAGACGGGAAACTTTTTCAAAACCTCCCTGGTGCTTACCGGCGCAGCCAGGGTACGACCATCTTCTTCATCCCCGCCCTCCACGGTCAATGGGCCCCGGAATCCAAAAGGTTTCAGCCAGACCATGCCGAATTTTTCCTTATAGGACTGGTTTACCAATGCATAGACTTCGAGAGGATCATCTACATCGTTTGCGCCTCCCAAGCCGGCCTGCGCCACACCTGTGTAGTTGATGTAAATGTCGGCCTCTTCCTTTAATACGGCTTCGTGGCAGGCATTAGGATCGTATTCTACAATGTTGACCGTAGTTCCTGTCCGCTCATTGATCAGTATAGACAGCATTTCCCCCATGATAGCCTGTTCAGGGGAACCGCTCACCGCAACAACGAGAATGCGTCCCACACAACAGTGCAGAGGCTGGGCGGAAAAAAGACAAAAGACAAAACATACAACAAGAAAGAGAGATTTTTTTTTCATAATTTTACCAAAGTATAAATTGTTGTTATCTGAGTCCCGTTTCTAAGGAACGGGGACGAAATAACTTCCGCAACTATGCATCACAGCTTCAGGCCACCTTTGCCCGATCTAAAACCCCAAAAGCATCAAAATAGCTTGCTATTCCTTCAACTTTTGTGATTTGAGATCGAACAAATTTGACCCAAATCTATGCGCCTGCCTGGGAAAGTTATTTCATCCCCGTTCCTAAGAGTCAGCGCCGGCAAAGAGATTTCCGGCGCTGTATCCCGGGACAAAACACAGCCGGTTTTCAACTGAATCTATTTACGGAGAGGCATGAAGAGGGGCGATGAATTACAGCAGTGCGGACACTGTCATGATCAGACATTCCAGGGATTCCTTATTCCTGCATATCTTCACGGGGTATTCCAGCGTCTTGCAAAAAAGATTCGTCTGGTATGGCTTGCACGTCTTTTTTGCGCGGCTCCTTCACGAACTTGTTTCCCCCTGTGAAAAATGTCTCACGCTGAATCGCATTCACACAGACAATGTCATACGGCATAATATAGGTGTCATTTTCAATTTGCTCACCAGCTATGACAGGTTTTAGATTAACGGGTATGGCCATTCGCCTCTTTGTCTCTCCTTTTCGTAAGAGAATCACGTTTTCAGGATCGGCTTTTTCATTAAACCCCTGTGCTTCCAGGATAGCGTCCAGAACAGACATATTGTCTTTGAGGGAATAGAAACCAGGTTTTTTTACCTCGCCCCCCACATAAACCCTCTGCCCCGATCGTTTTGTCACATTGACACTCAGACTGACATTTTTCAAGTGGTTCAGGTATTCCTTTGTAAGGACCTCATCCAATTGAGAAGTAGTCAATCCCGCCACCAATATCTCATCAACTGTCCGAAGAGATACCTTGCCATTCGCTCCCACTATCACTTCTTCGCTCAAATCGGGATGGGAAAAGAACTTGATTTCAATTCCATCTGAAGGCCGAACGCGATAGCCTCCCACGTCTTCTCCTGTCATCGCAACTTTTCTGGCCTGCGGACCCGTAAACTCCGTCGTCGAACAGGCAGCCAATGCGATGAACAGAAAAGGCAGCCAGGATATTTTGAAAAAACGCCAAGTCGTTGTCATTGTGACGCCACTCTTACCATATCAGAAGGCCTTTGTCAAAAGCTGCAACATGAA
>MAXM01000112.1 GCA_001751015.1 Desulfobacterales bacterium C00003106 | reverse complement strand
TTATTTCATCCCCGTTCCTAAATATCAGATTTTTTCTATCAAGGCAGAAAAACTATGTCAAGAAAAAAGAATTTGTTTCGGTGTTGACGCACAGAAAGGAATTTTTAGTCCTTGACAAGGCAAGAATAAACGATTATAAAAATCTATTTTACCAAGGTGAATCAGAAACAGATGTCATAATGGAGTGAAGATAGTGAAAACAACGGTTGCAAAAAATGAAGACTTCGATCGAAAATGGTATATTGTAGATGCAACAGGCCACGTGCTCGGTCGGCTTGCTTCAAAAATCGCTTTCATGCTCCGGGGCAAACATAAGCCCATCTTTACGCCTCATGTGGATACCGGTGACTTCATTGTGGTGGTTAACGCAGCCAAGATCGCGTTGACCGGAAACAAATGGAAAGACAAGATATACTATCGCCATTCCGGGTACATGGGCGGGATCAAAG
Organism: Desulfobacterales bacterium C00003106; assembly: GCA_001751015.1. Lineage (GTDB taxonomy): Bacteria > Desulfobacterota > Desulfobacteria > Desulfobacterales. The sequence goes on along the minus strand of MAXM01000112.1, from coordinate 1,975 downwards.
CAATTAACGCAAAAGATCTGCTAAAAAAACGGCCTGAAGATCTGGTGCGTTTTGCGGTAAGAGGGATGCTTCCCAAAAATCGTTTGGGCCGGAGCATCATAAAAAAACTGAAGATATATGCAGGCAGCGAACATCCTCACAGCGCCCAAATGCCGGAACCGTTCAAAATTTCTTAAGATCCTCTTTACGGATGATCCAAGATGGAGTGCGTATATGGTATTAGAACAAGTTTATTATGCTACAGGCAGGCGGAAGACAGCGGTTGCCCGGACACGCTTAATGCCGGGAGAGGGTAATATCACCATAAACAACCGTCTGATTGATCAATATTTCACACTGGAAAGCGCCAAGATGCTTGTCAGGCAGCCCCTTGAGTTGACAGGAACACACAGCCGGTTCGATGTGAAGGTTAATGTCTGCGGAGGAGGTATAACCGGCCAGGCCGGCGCAATCAGGCATGGTATTGCGAGGGCGTTGCTTCTTATTGATTCCGAATTACGGGCGCCTCTCAAAAAGGCCGGTTTCATAAAGCGGGACCCCCGGGTAAAAGAACGGAAAAAACCCGGGCAAAAAGGAGCGCGCGCCAATTTTCAGTTTTCAAAACGTTAATGGTTCTGATTTCTCTGAGCAATGTTGTGAGACGGTCAGACTGTAGCGGCGAAAAACTTTTTTTCATATTCTTTTTTTCAATCAAAAGAGGAAGGCGGCTCAATACGTCTTCCTCTTTTTTGTTTATCACAAATATAGACCTATAGGTCCCGCGATATTTCACGGGTTCAAAGTTTCATGCCTGGGAACAGGGTCAGCGAAAGAAGAATAAGAAACGAGAACTATGCATTCCGAACTCTAAGGAGTGGTAATGATAAATGTCGCTATAGTCGGTGCAACAGGTTACGCAGGTGCGGAACTTGCGAGGATACTCACAGCACACCCCGGTGTTTCCATATCCCTTGTTACTTCACGTCAATATGCGGGCAAAGCGTTTTCTGATATCTATCCCGCCATGTCCGGCCTCATTGATTTGAAATGCGTCCCCTTTGATGCTGAAATCGTTTCTGATTCCGCTGATATTGTCTTTACAGCGCTCCCGCATCAGGTCGCCATGGGGGTCGTGCCAGGGTTGCTGGACCGGGGAACCAAGGTGATAGACCTCAGCGCTGATTTTCGGTTCCAGGACGTCTCTTTGTACGAAAAATGGTATCAGGCGCACAAAGCCCCTTCACTCCTAAAGATAGCAGTATACGGCCTGCCGGAGATCAATCTTGAGCTGATCCGTAACAGTTCCCTGGTAGGCAATCCGGGCTGCTATCCCACAAGCGCCATCTTGCCGCTCGCACCGTTTGTGACAGGAGACCTTATTAGCTTGAATTCTATTGTCATAGATTCAAAATCAGGGGCAAGCGGCGCAGGACGTTCCCTTTCTTTGACCACGCACTTCTGTGAGGTTCATGAAGGCCTGCGGGCCTATAAGGTTGCATCTCACCGTCATGCGCCGGAAATCGAAGAGGTGTTAAGCAGGCTGGCTGCGCGAACAGTGACCGTCACCTTCACACCTCATCTTGTCCCCATGAGCAGGGGAATGCTGACGACGATTTATGCGGATATTTTGGGAGATCTTTCTCCTGATGCTGTCCATGATCTGCTGGTATCCTACTACAACGACAAGCCTTTTGTACGGATTATGTCTCCCGGCAAATGGCCTGACACCCTCCACGTGCGCGGCAGCAACTACACTGATATCGGTTTCCAGGTAGATAAGCGCGCCAATCGTTTGATCCTCATTTCCGCTATTGATAATCTCGTAAAGGGGGCTTCAGGCCAGGCAGTGCAGAACATGAATATAATGCAAGGACTGCCTGAGACCTCAGGGCTCCTCGCGATTCCCTTTCCGGTATAGATAGATAGGCCAAAACACGTCACGTTGATATGGGTTCGCCCAAAAATAAATCTATATTTTCAGGTGTTGAGGCGCCCG
>MAXM01000111.1 GCA_001751015.1 Desulfobacterales bacterium C00003106 | reverse complement strand
AACCTGGCCTTGGACGCTGAGGGTCATCTGGCCTTTCTGGCAGCCAATGAGTGGCGGCTATCCCACACCATGGAGCTTTTTCCGGATATTCTTTTTCACAAGACCAGGGAATATGGCACTGGTTCAGTTGAATAGGTGATTCAATTATATCAATAGGTTGCAGTGCCTTGTAAGACCGGTAAAAAACCGGTTATTCTGAGGCGTTACCTTTTTCAGCAGGTCAGGTCATGAATCTGATTTCCACGGGATCTGCTGCTTTTTTCATCTTATGGAGATAATCGAAAAAGGCCCCTAATCCCTTTAGGTAGGCCCCGTTGAGACCATAATGGAGATGATTGAAATACTTCCTGCATTCAGCGATCGTGAGATTCGCGTCAGCGTGTACCTCGATACTGATGTCATCAAGGTGTGCCAGGCCATGCTCTCTTGAAGAGAGTATGGCCTTGTGGATTTTCCTGCACGCATCCGGACAGATCGCAAAGTGTCGCCTGCGCACAGCCCAGACAGCAAAGACAAAAGGGAGACCTGTGATCCGGCGCCACGCCTCGCCAAGGTCAAGCACATGGAGAAAGATTGATTGATGCCTGAGACGCAGGGCGTCATCACCGATGGACAACACGGCGGAGCAAGAATTTCCTGATATGGTATCTCGAGATATTCTTCCGGTTTCGTAAGACGGGGTCACGCCAAAAAGATCTCTGAGCAAGAACTTGACCAGTTCGACAGAACTCCCCGAGCTTTCGGTAAGGACTATTGATTTTCCGTCCAGTTTTTCGAAGGGAACTCTGCTTAGGAGCAGGACACTCCCCACATGTCCAAAAGAACTGATGGAAAGATCCGGGAGGATAAGATACTCTTTCCATGCCGCGGCGTATGCGGCGGAAGATATCAGGCTGATATCAAGCGTCCCTTCAGCGAGAAGACGGTTCAGATGACTCGGCTCTCCCCTTGTGGTGACAAACTCTTCCTTGACTATTTGCTTGTCAAAACCATACAAGACAGGCTTTGTATTTATGTAGTCGGTCCTGCCGAGGCGGGTGACTATTGGGGCTGATTGATCCATTTGATTTCTTTGCGATACCCGTCACACACGATCTCTTCATACAATGTCCCGGACGAAGAAGAAGTCACGGAAAGAGAGATCAGTGATGCTTCCTTGCCTTCCTCTATGCTTCCAAGTTGTTTTTCCATGTTAAGGGCCGTAGCCCCGTTGATAGTCCCCATCCGGATGATCTCGTCTGGTGAAACAACCGGCGCAATCTCCCTTATTCGCGCCATCTCCTTTAGAATGGAAAGATCGTCGTTGCTTGCCAGGCTGTCGGTTCCGAGTGCGATCGGGAGTCCTTTGCGAAACAGTTTTTCGACCGGCGGGGTTCCCACCCGCAACTTCTGGTTGCTCCGTGGACAGAGACATATCCTGGGCCGTCTTTGGGAAAGGAGTTCAATGTCCGAGTCTGATACCTGCACGAGATGCACACATAGTGTGTCTCGTGTGAGTAATCCGAGCATATCCATGTATTGTACAGGGCTTTTCATGGGAGGAGTCCAATCTCCGTCCCGGAAGTTCCGTTCTCTCATAAGATCATATAACGGGCCTTTTCCCGCAAGGAATTCTGACTCATTGTCGCTTTCTGCAACATGCACGGATAGAATCGGAAATCCGTTTGCTGACAAGGCATGGATCTCGCTGAAAAGCTCGGGTGAGACCGTGTATGGAGAGTGAGCCGCGACCCCCGTAAAGGGATGTTTGATCTTCAATCTGTCGTAGAGGGCATGGAATTCCGCAAGACAGACCGGCAGTTTTTCCGGATCTAACCCGATTGCCTCAAGAAAGAGAACGCTCTTTGTCAATGTCTTGTTGAGATGGTCTGCGGACCTGCCGGTATTTGAGATATCCGCAATCAGGCCGGTCCCGTTTTTGCGGCAGATGTCCAGGCCGCAGGCTATAGCATGATTGAAATCCTTGTGGTTGAGCTTGTCCCGTTCGCAAAGAAGGGATCGAAGCCAATCAACAAAACTTCCACCGGTTGTTGTCCTGTTTTCCAGCAAGGAAAGCTCAAGATGTGTGTGGGCGTTTGTAAATGCAGGGAGGATAGCAACATCTCCATGATCCACGACGCTGCTGCCATCTGCTTCCTTCAGGTCATTCTTGGTTCCTGCGCCCGTGATCCTGCTTCCCGTGACCGCGACCATCCCACCCTCAATGGGCGGGCGGTTGACAGGGCATATCCATCTTGCTCTATGAAATACCGTCTGTGTCATAGAGCATGTTCCTGCGTACGGCTTTATATCCCGCGTCTTTGACTATTCGGATGATCTCTTTTTCCGGGAGACGAACGGAGATGCCCGCGGCTGCCACCACATTTTCTTCAATCATTGTGCTTCCCATATCATTTGCGCCAAAGGCAAGCGATACCTGGGCCACTTTGGGCCCCTGGGTTACCCATGAGGCCTGGATATTCGGTACGTTGTCCAAGATTATTCGGGATACTGCCAAGGTCCTGAGATAGTCCACGCCGCCTGTTTTCCTGCAGGAAAGACCTGTGTTGCCGGGTTGAAAAGGCCACGGTATGAAGGCTGTAAAACCGGATGTGATATCCTGGAGTTCTCTGATCGCAAAGATGTGTTCAAGCCTCTCTTCGTTTGTCTCGATATGGCCAAACATCATGGTGGCGGTAGTCCTGAGTCCCAGCTCATGAGCCGTCTTCATGACCTCAAGCCACTTCACCGCGCTGCACTTGTTCGGAGAGACCTTTTGCCTGACGCGATCGACCAGTATCTCCGCGCCGCCGCCCGGCATCGAGTCAAGACCTGCCTGTATAAGACGGAGCAGGACATCCCTGATACTCAGCCCTGATAGCGTGCTCAGATGAACGACCTCCGGGGGAGAAAAACCGTGTATCCATATAGCATAGTTTTTCTTTATGCCGGCAAGCATCTCCTCATAATATTCAAGAGAAAGCCCGGGGTGAAGTCCTCCCTGCAGGAGGATCTGTATACCCCCAAGCGCCAGGGTCTCTTCGATCTTGTCATAGATGGTTTTTGAATCTAAAAGATACCCTTCCGGGGAGTCAAGGTCTCTGTGAAAGGCGCAGAAACGACACTTGGAAATACAGATGTTCGTATAGTTGATATTTCGGTCAACAATGTAGGTGATAGTCTTTTCCGGATGCAGACGTTCCTTGATACGGTGCGCAAGCGCCCCCAGCGTCAGGGTGTCGGCCTTTTCGTAAAGCATAAGGGCTTCATCCCGTTCGATGCGTTCACCTGCGATAATTTTTTGCTCAATGTTTTTCATGCAAAGCACTGGCTCCCGGGAATTCAGGAATTGAAGTCAATGGAAGAACCCAAAGGCTGTGGAAGTAAATTTACAATTCATTATACAGCGTATCCCTTTTTACCGGGTCTCTTCCGGCTTCACGGATAAGCTTCCTGAGTTCCTTTTCGGTCAGGGCCTCTGAGGTCTCCGCACCTGCCATGTGCGTAATTTTTTCCTCAATCACTGTTCCGTCGATGTCATCCGCCCCAAACGAGAGAGCGATCTGTGCCAGCTTAGGACCTATCATGATCCAGTATGCCTTGATGTGGTCGAAATTATCCAACATCAATCGCGCAACAGCGACGTTTTTCAGATCGTCAAATCCTGTTGTGGCGGAAAGACTTTCAAGATCAGTGTTTCCCGGGTGAAACGCAAGCGGGATAAAGCAGAGGAACCCTCCTGTCTCGTCCTGGGCGTCTCTCAGCGCCATGAGATGTTCGACGCGTTCCTCATAAGTCTCAATATGACCGTAGAGCATGGTGGCGTTCGACCGTAATCCCAATCTATGGGATATCTTCGCAGTATTGATCCAACCCTCAGGCGACAATTTTTTCGGGCAGAGTTTTTCGCGTACCCTCGCGCTGAAGACCTCGGCGCCTCCTCCGGGAATCGAACCCAACCCTGCCTCTGCGAGTTCTTCAAGGACTTTTTCTACAGATTTTCCGGAGATATCCGCAAGGTGGGCGATTTCCACGACAGTAAATCCCTGAATATGTATGGACGGCCTGACCTTTTTTATCTCTTTGAGCATCTCAATATAGTAGCTGTATGGCAGGTCCGGGTTCAGCCCGCCCACAATATGGACCTCTGAAACAGGTTCGTTCAGTCTTTCCCTGATTTTTTCGCAAATCTCTTCAATGGTCATCTCATACGCGCCGTCTGCCTCCCTTTTCCTGCCAAACGCACAAAAGCGGCACAGGTTGATGCATATATTCGAATAGTTGATATGCTGGTTATATATATAGTATGCCTTGTTTCCATTCTTTTTCCGCCTTACGATATCAGCCATTGCCCCGAGAGCAATAATATCGTTAGAGCGATAAAGCCGAACCCCGTCTTCAAAGGAAAGCCGTTCTTCTTTTTTGATTTTTTTGTAGATATCATCTAAGCCTGAGTCGCCAATAGACTGATTCATAATTTTCCCCTGTCTTTTCACCAAGATACAATCTTCCTTCCGGTCTTCCCATAAGGTCCCGGAAATGACGGATTACGCGGCCGATTGTGTGTGTATCAGAGGGATTTGTCAAGGAGTAATTTCAGATTTCAAATGGATGTGATCGCTTGAAGGGATATGTTCATCTTCCCATTACGGTTATGTCGCCCCGCTTGACGTGGCCGCAATTTATCAAAAAATCGCATAGCATTGCGTATACCTGCTATGTGTGGTGAGTTGACAAGGGAAGACGCCAAATGCGAAATATAAGTATTAAGGGAGAACAATGGGGTCATTCTTAAATATTAAGTAGTTGGGGTGAGGATGTCAAGGCCATTACCCCTGTGGAGTACCCTGGTG
>MAXM01000110.1:4376-8372 GCA_001751015.1 Desulfobacterales bacterium C00003106 | reverse complement strand
CTACAGGCGGTGTGCCATAGGCCATGGCTTCGATCACGCCCTTGGGAAGCCCTTCCCGTCTAAGCGCCGGCAACACAAAGAGATCGCAGGATGCCATGAGGGCTGGGGCGTCCGTGCGGAAGCCGGCAATGTGTATCCTGTCCGCAAAGGGACTTGCAGCGATCTTGCGCCGCAGCTTTTTGCTTTCCATATTGCCAACCAGCAGAAAATGTACAGGCGCGTCTTCAGGCAGCCACTCAGCGGATTTTATGAGTACGTCAATCCCTTTTCGTGGGCGCATGTTGGCGACACACCCAACAACAAAGGCATCAGGGGGGATGTCGAACCCGGACAGGTCAGCGGGCTGATCCCGGTACCAGGCAAGATCATGGCCTTTGTAAATAGTGATCACCTTTTCACGGGGAATGCGTAACCAGAGAAAACGCATGGACAGAAGATAATCACGGACCGCATTGGCTACACAGACAATGCGGTCGACACGCGGATTCAGATAGGTCAACCATGAACCCGGATTAAAGAAGCTGACATTACCGACAATTCCCCGGTAGGCCACGATCTTGACAGGCACGCCGCAGGAGGCCAAAATGCCGTTGGACAGGGCCCTGTTGTTGAAGGTATGGAGGATGTCATAGCGCTTGCCTTTCAACCTGTCGCGGATGATACGTATGGCGGCAAAATCGACACGGCCTTTGGGTGAAAGGTCTATGACCGGCACCTCCCCCTCTTTCAGCCGCACGTTGTGAGGAGTCGACGACGGGCACATGACCTCAATGTCCACACCGGCCTTTCTGAGCCCGATAAAGGTTTCGGCCTCGGGCCGGTCGCTGTAGGAAGTAATACAAAGGACCGCTATCTTCATAAGATTTCCGGTTCATTGATAGTTTTTCTGAAGTCCTGCGCGCATCGTTTCCAGGAGGATCTCAGGCAAGTGATGTTTGATTACCGCGCGGCGCCATCGTTTTATGTACCGATCCCGCAATCTATTCTTATTGCCGCGATAAACGCGGGCCTTGTCAAAATCAACGAGGAATACGCGGTCATCCCTGTTTACCAGCACGTTGCCGGGATGCAGGTCAATATGAAGAATACTGCTATTGATGAGTATGGAAATCTGATCAAGGAGTTTTTTCATCACGATCCGGGCACGGTTCTCATCCGCACGGCTCAGTTCAGCAAGGGATTGTTGATGCTTGATCTCCCTTGTGACAAGCCACGCCTTATAGAAAAGGCCGCCTGTCCGGATAAAGGCAACCGGCTCGGGGGCGCCCACGCCAACCCTCCTTACCTTGCACAACATCTCGTACTCGACTTGACAACGGGTTTTGCCCCACCTTAGATATCGTTGCTTGACGAAATATCGAACAAGCCCTCCACGGGTATAGTATTTGATAACCACTGACCCTGCGCCTTCAAGCTCAGCGATAGTAACCGAGCTTCTTCCGCCAAGAACCGAATCTCCCTTGCCGGTGGGCAGACCAAAGAGCCTGATGAGATTGTCCAACTGCTTATCAGCAAGATTGGACGACAATCCAAAACGGTATGACTTGTATCTCTTTGTCAATATCATGGTCACTCAAGTTTGATGATCTCGAAAAAAGTCAGATTTTGTCCTTTTAGCCTACGGTAACGTGTTGATTTGATTAGATGAGGATTCGGGAATGTTGACTTTTTGCGAAATTATTAAAGTTGATACCATTGACGCAAATGTCGGATTCCTTCAGTGTTATTCTGTGGGCATCAACTACTATATGGAAATATCCATGCATGTTCAGAAATTACCTGACTGCACAGGTTGAATTATTTAACAATAAAGACTATACTATAAGGTAAACAATGATAGCAACCTGAAAAGCAGCACTGACACACGTCTTTCCCCCTCCCTCTATGGGATGGGTAGGATGAGGGGATTTGGGATCGCCCAAAGTGCATAAGAAACCATCTTGTTGTCATGCGTATCTCATCAAAAATACATGATCTTTGCGTTGGGAGATGAGAGTACCTACACCCTAAGGAACGGGGACGAAATAACTTCCTCAACTATGCATCACAGCTTCAGGCCACCTTTGCCCGACCTCAAATCCCAAAAGCATCAAAATAGCTTGCTATTCCTTCAACTTTTGTGATTTGAGATCGAACAAATTTGACCCAAATCTATGCGCCTACTTGGGAAAGTTATTTCGTCCCCGTTCCTAATGAATTGATGGCCCTTTGTTTTCGGTGAAGGGCGTTTTTGTGGGGATGCTTCGATGATTGGCCAATTGTGTTGTGGGTCAGGAGATAAGAAGCAACCGGGAACGACTGACTAATATTGTGGATATACAAAATATAAAAAGGCTTGTTTTGCAAGGTAAGTATGAGTTCTCGAAGCATGCGGAGAGGGAACGAGAGCTTGATATGATTCATGTCTGGGAATTGGAGGATGCCTTGAGGGATTGTGAAATTATCGAGAATTATCCTGATGACCCCCGAGGATCAAGCTGTCTGGTTTTGGGATTTTGTGGGCCAAAACCTATTCATGCCGTGTGCGCTATAGAAACTGATCCCGAAGAGTTGTTGCTTATCACTGTTTACGATCCGTCCAAGCGGCCTGAGAGGTGGACCGAAGAATACAGAAAAAGGAGATGATTCGTATGCCGAGAGTATATCACAAATGCCACTTTTGTGGAGGAGAGGTCGTAGAAAAAAAGATAACTGTAGACTACCGTTGGGGAGAAGAACTGATTGCTTTGATTAAGAATGTTCCAACCGGCGTCTGCCAGATTTGTGGGGAGCAATACCTTAAGGCAGAAATCGTAAAGGAGATGGAGAGGTTGGTCCATTCGAGGGAAACCCCCAAGAAGCTGATTCAGGTTCCATTGAGAGAGCTGGCGGTTGCATAAAATCACAACAGAAAAATCAGTTTTTCATTCAATATTCAGCAAACCTTTGATTGCACCTATTACTTCATCAGGTGAAAGGTCTTTCATGCAGGCCTCTGTCCCGGTTGGGCACGATCTTCCCCCGTGCCGGCGGCAAGGGCGGCAGGCAAGGTCCTTTTTTTCTACCACGACCGCCCTGTTCTTCCAGGGACCAAAACCGAATTGCGGGGAGGTTGCACAAAAAATTGCGACGTTCGGGACCTTGAACGCCGAGGCCATGTGAAGCGCCATACTGTCATTGCAGACAATGAGCCTTGCATTTTTTACGATATACATTGTCTCCGCAATATCTGTCTTTCCTGTCAGATCGATGACTTCAGTTCCCCCGGCCACCTTCGTGCTCACTTCCGTATCCATAGATCCTCCAAGCAGGACCACATCAAGACCTCGTCTGAGCAGGAAACGGGCTACCTCAAGATATCCCCTCCAGTCCCACATTTTTGTCTCCCAGGCACTGCCGGGCACAAGCACGACATAGCCGCCAGGTTGAGGCAAGGAGCTTATGATCTCCTTATCAAGTTCGTTTCTTGCAGGCGCAAACAAACGGAGGTCCGTTTCCAGGGACTCGATGGGGATTTTTCCTGAAAGCAATGAGAGATCGCGGATTACATTGTGGTCTTTGGCATTTCGCTTGCGGGTCTTATGATAAAGAAAGCTGAGCCCGGCATTCTCACATCCGATGCGTACCGGAATCCCGCAGAGCCATAGAAGTATTGAAGTGCGAAAAGAACGATGAAGGGAATAGACCCTGTCAAACGCCATCGCCCTGATCCGCTGTCTCATCCGCAACAGACCGGAAAGCCCGCTCTCTTTTTTCCTTTTGTCATAAACAAGAACGCCGGAAACAAAGGGGTCGCGCACAACAAGCTTTGACGCAAGCGGCGTTGTCATCACCCATAGATCAGCATCGGGATATAGCGCTTTTATGCCGGAAATAAGGGGAGTAGAAAGGATTGTATCTCCGAGAAAACTTGTCTGAACAAGGAGTATTTTCATTTCAACGGTTGCAAGCCTGATCTCTCCTGCTTAGGAACGGGGACGAAATAACTTCCGCAACTATGCATCACAGCTTCAGGCC
>MAXM01000110.1:0-4324 GCA_001751015.1 Desulfobacterales bacterium C00003106 | reverse complement strand
ATTTCGTCCCCGTTCCTTACAGGAATTTGGCGCGTTGGGATTCAATATTGCGAAAACATAACAGATTTATTTGGAAAAATGAATTATATGAAAAATGAGACCTGTGTGTCAAGCAGGCAATCGTTGCACGCTTCCGTCTGCTGGTTTGAACTTGACAAACAAATGGCTGTCCTGATAGTCTTTTTTCGGTTTTGCGGAAAAGATGTCAGGAGCAGAAACGCAAGGATTTGAATAAACTAATAAGTATAACCCGTCTAATTAATGCCACAAGATATTCGGTGTCCGGCTTAAAAACGGCGTGGAAAAGTGAAACGGCTTTCAGACAGGAAGTATGGTTAGCCGCTTTCATGATTCCCGGAGGTTTCTGGCTCGGCACAACGCTCACGCAACGGATATTGTTGATAGGTTCATGCTTGACCGTAATCATAACGGAGTTGTTGAATTCCGCCATTGAAGCCGTCGTCGATAAAACGGGAAAAGAATATCACGTTTTGTCCAAAAAAGCTAAGGATTTAGGTTCAGCAGCGGTGTTTGTGAGCCTGATATTTGTAATCGTTACGTGGGGCTTGATTATTTATGACCGTTTTTCTTAACAACGTATCAAGTGATGCTAAACGACCAATTTTGACTTGCCAAATCCTTTCCACAACATTACATCGAGGATCTTTTGAGGACTCATGCCATCTGTCAAGTTGTCGGTAGCCATAATCACGTTAAATGAGGAAACAAACATCGGCAGGTGTATTGATTCCGTTGCACAGGTTGCTGATGAGATCGTTGTTGTGGATTCTTTCTCCGTGGACAAGACAAAAGAGATCTGTCTCGCAAAAGGGGTGCGGTTTATTGAAAACCCTTTTGAGGGGCATATCCAGCAAAAAAATTTCGCTCTAAGGCAGGCAACACACGATCATGTTTTATCCCTTGATGCGGATGAAGCGCTTTCCGGCGAATTGGCAGATTCCATCCAGGCAGTGAAAACTGATTGGAATGCTGATGCGTATCAATTCAACAGGCTCACATCCTATTGCGGACAATGGATAAGGCATTGCGGATGGTATCCTAACCGAAGAGTGAGGTTGTGGGACCGGCGCAAAGGAATATGGGGCGGCGTAAATCCACATGATAGAGTAATCATGGAAAAAGGGAGCAAGGTATCACTGATAGCGGGCGATCTCCTGCACTATTCCTTCCCGAGCATAAAGGACCATGTGCAGACAGCAAACAATTTTTCAGAGATTGCCGCCCGGGAAGCGGTCAGGAGAAAGAAGAATGTCAACCTCGTGATCCATGTTCTTCTCAATCCTGCCTATACCTTTGCCTACGGCTATATCTTCAGGCTCGGATTTCTGGATGGGTATTACGGCTTTGTAATCTGTGCGATCTCCGCGTTTGCCAATTTTCTGAAATATTCCAAAATCAGACAGAAAACCGTCCAGAAAACCGTTGAAAATGAGTAAGATCCTCATAAGCCGCACGGACAGCCTTGGCGATGTCATTTTGACGTTGCCGATGGCGGGCGTAATCAAGAAGTTCCGTCCCGAAACAAAGATAGCGTTTCTTGGCACGTCTTACACGCAACCGCTGATAGAAAAGAGCGCCTATGTCGACGAATTTTATGACTGGCATGAAACCGGGCTTGAATCGATCAGGGCGGATACGATCATTCATGTCTTTCCGCAAAGAAAGATAGCCATGTCAGCCAAAAAGGCCAAAACAGGTCTGAGGATAGGGACAAGTCACCGCCTGTATCATTGGTGGACATGTAACCGGCTGGTCAATCTCGGCAGAAAAAACAGCTCCCTTCACGAAGCCCAGCTTAACTTGAAGCTGTTGAAACCTCTGGGTATCGAGCAGGATTTTTCTTTGGAGGCCCTTCACAGGTTCTACGGATGGGAAGAAGGGCCGTTAGAAAACGAAAAAATAGCCTCGATTCTCAACAAAAAGAAGTTCACTCTGATATTTCACATGAAATCAAAAGGGAGCGCCATGGAATGGCCCCTGCATTGCTATCTGGAATTAGCAGAACAGTTGCCCGAAGAGACATTTCAGATATTAGCGACAGGGAGATCTGAGGAAGGAAAAGAGATAGCTGATGTGTGCCCGAAGATCTTTCAACTCGACCATGTTCAAGACATTACAGGAAGGCTCACTGTGGCGGAACTTGTTCTGCTTATACAGCATGCAGACGGTCTGCTTGGATGCAGTACCGGCCCCCTGCATATCGCCGCGGCAGCCGGCATATTCGCGTTGGGGCTTTATCCGTCTGAACGTCCGATGCATGCGGGCAGATGGGGTCCAATCGGCAAAAAAGCGCATTTTATTGAGGCGCGGATATCCGGACGACGAGGTAAGCCCACGCTGGAGGATATCTCTGCAAGTAACGTGAAAGAGACGGTCTTGAGCTGTCTTGGTTTATAATCTTCGACAGGAGATCGATAGTCATGCCGAGTGTTGCCGCTATTGTCGTAACGTACAACCCTGACAGGTCTGTCGTAGACAATATCTTGAACTATATCGATGAGGTGGATTCAATCATCGCAGTCGACAACAGTGAAAAAGCGCATTCGCGTTTTGTGTCGTTTGCAGAGCGACGGAAATGGATCTATGTTCAGAATGGCACAAATCTCGGGATTGCCAGGGCGTTGAATGTGGGAATGAAAGAGGCTCAAAAACGGCATGCGGACTATGCCTTGCTGATGGACCAGGACAGCAGATTTTTTGATGCTGCATCGTCGGTTTCCGCCCTGGTAGCGTGTATGGAAGCCAATAAGTCAAACTTCATGGTGTCATCCGTCGTGAACACGAAGGGGCTTGAGTCAGGGAAGACGGTCGAAGGATGCCGGGAAGTTGAAGTCTGCATAACATCCGGGACTTTGCTTAACCTTTCATTGGTCGAGGAAGTCGGCTGGCACAGAGAAAAGCTGTTTATTGACTATGTTGATCTTGAATATGCTTTACGTGCCAGAAGGTCGGGCTATCGAATCGTCCAGGCGAACCGGTCAGCTATTAACCATTGTTTGGGAAACAGTAAAAAAGTTTCGTTAAGATGGCTCCCGTCTTATTCCACATACACGACCAACCATTCACCGCTCAGACGTTATTACCGTTTGAGAAATGCCTTGTATGTCTGGAAAGAATTCGAAGCGTTCGATCCTGTATGGGTGCGCAGGAATCGCAGATTTTTTCTGAACGACATTAGAAAAGTGCTGCTTTTTGAAACCGACAGACGCTCCAAGATCAAAGCCTGTTACCGTGCCTGGAAAGACTACCGGAACAATGCTTTCGGGAAAAAAGAGCGCGTATGAACAGGAATGAGCATCACGTCGCCATCATCATGATCAATTACAATTCCAGTCAATATACCACGGCCTGTATTGAATCCATTATTGAGAAGACCTCCCCTGAGATAGACTATCAAATAATCGTGGTTGATAATAACTCGTGTCCCGAGCAATATGCCGCATTAGGTGTGCTCAAAAGATTTCATCAGGTGAAGGTTGTTCGAAGCCGGATCAATACGGGTTTTGCAGGTGGGAATATGTTCGGCCTCCAATTTGCCGCAGCAGAATTTTACTTTTTCCTCAACAACGATTGCTTATTGTTGAATGATTGCGTGAGCAAATTATATGAATTTTGCAAACGCCATCCAAACGTTGGCATATGCACTGGTGAGATGTATAACGACAAAATGGAGCTTGAGTGCAGTTTTCGCTACTTTCCCACAATACGGTTGAGGTTGCTCGGTTCCGGCCTGTTGCGTTTGCTTAATCCTTCCGCATACCCGTCACGGCATAAACGGTACACCCAGCCTTTGAAGGTGGATTCGGTTACCGGCAGCGCCCTGTTTATTAACGGGCAATACTTTGCCGAATTAGGGGGATTTGATACGAATTACTTCTTGTACTGCGAGGAAGAGGACATTTGTCTCCGGATGAACAGGGCAGGGCACGATGTTTATATGGTCCCTGATGCAAGGTTTCAACATTTCGGAGGTGGCAGCACAGCATTCAACATAGATATGCGACAGGAATTTCTCATTTCATTTCTTTATTACGTAAGCAAACATTATGGCTTATTGCATCGTCTCGCGATACAGGTATTTCTTTTTCTAAATCTGTTGCGAAAATGCATAAAGGACTTTGCTTATTTCCGACTCGCCTGGCGGGTATTATCGGGGTGTCACATGCGATATAGCCTCCGTTTTAGACAGAAAATAGGGGATAAGAGTTAGGGCTCGGCAAAAAATAACTTGGCATTTTTGCATCCCGACTTCACCATATCTTTAACCGATCTTCAATCGCAAAAGTCCTCGAAATAGCCCGCT
>MAXM01000109.1 GCA_001751015.1 Desulfobacterales bacterium C00003106 | reverse complement strand
CGGGAAGGGCTTCCCAAGGGCGTGATCGAAGCCATGGCCTATGGCACACCGCCTGTAGTCACCGCATCAGGCGGCAGCCCGGAGCTTATAGTCAACAATGAAAGCGGTATTGTGGTCCCCCCCGGTGACGCACAGGCAATCGCGGAAGCCATACTCTTCATGCTTGATAATCCGGAAAAACGGCGGCAGATGGGGGAAAACGCCAGAGAACGTATACGCACCCACTTCCGGAACCAGGATACCATCAGACAAACCCTGGAGCTCTATCAGGAATTACATAGAGTTGGTTAATACTCCCCCGGCATCTCATTCAACCGGGCCAGTGTGAAAACCGGGCCGTCTTTGCATACCAACTCCTTGCCGATGTTGCATCGGCCGCATATCCCGATACCGCATTTCATTCGCATTTCAAGAGACATTATTATGTGATCATGGGCATAACCGAGTTTCTCCAGCACAGGCTGGGTAAACTTGATCATGATCGGAGGACCGCAGACAATCACGTATGTCTCCGCGTCGCCGGGTGGGGCCTTCTGTTCGGTAATAGTAGGGACAAATCCGACATTGTATTTCCACTCCGGATCATCCGTACCGTCCACAGTGATGTGCATGTTGATGTCATCACGGGCCTCCCATGCGGCAAGCTCATCCCTGTAAAGAAGCATCCCTGGAGAGCGTGAACCGTATATCACATGAATATCTTTAAATTTCGGACGGTTGGCAGGGTCCAGCATATAGACTATGGACGAGCGAAGCGTGGTAAAGGCAAATCCACCGCCGATGATCACCACGTTTTTCCCTTCCATGATCTCCCAGGGATATGAGTTGCCGAGCGGGCCGCGTATCCCCATGATATCCCCGAGCTTCATGGAATGAAGATAAGTAGTAACCAGCCCGACCTTGTTGACCGTAAACATGAGATACCCTTTTTCAGTGGGAGATGACGCAATCCCTATCGGCACTTCGCCCATTCCTGCCACAGAAAGCTCGGCAAACTGGCCGGCCGCATACGAGAATCTCTGTTCGTCAGCCGGGTCTATGAAGACAAGCTTGAATGTCTTAAGATTCCTGTCCTCTGTTTCAATTACTGTCTCGTCAATGCGAACCGGACAGGGCAAATATGGATTCCGCACTGCAGACTCCTCATTCATGACTGTTCATCATCCCGCAGACCTTTCTTATGTCGATGTTGACGGGACAGAGCCGGACGCACCTGCCGCATCCAACGCACTGGATACCGTCGCCGTACTTATCCACGTAATATTTCAGCTTGTGCATGAATCGCTGCCTCACCCTCTGCATCCTGGTGCTCCTTGGATTGTGTCCTGATCCGTGCAAGGTAAAGAGAGGATACATGCAACTGTCCCAGTTTCGCATGCGTATCCCTGATCGCCCGAAGATCTCGTCCTGGATGTCGAAACACCAGCATGTCGGGCAGACGTATGTACATGTTCCGCAGTTTATGCAGGAAAAAGCCACATCTTCCCAGAAAGGCGCGTCAAACAGATCCCTTGTAGTCTTATCCTTTAATTTGTCTGTAGCAACAAAAGACCTTATTTTAGCCTCTGCCTCCTGTTTCATGATCTTGATCCGGTCCGCGGAAGCGTCGGCATCAGGTCCGGGTTCCCAACCTGCCTTCTCTATCAGGTCCTCTCCCTTTGAACTGATTATCTTTGCAATAAAGTGGTCACCTGCGTCAACAAGGAGGAGATCAAGTCCTTTTTCGTCAAACGGACCGCTGTCGGCAGTCGTGCAGAAACACGTGCCGGATGGATTGTTGCATGCAAGCCCGACAAACGTTGTTGCTTCATAGGCATTGACCCAGTACGGGTCCTTACACTCGGCAGTATCAAAATTGCGCCTGACTATCAAAAAGGCCGCCGCGTCACAAGGTCTTATCCCGATTATAGTCCGAGGGGAATAGTCCTTGTCAGTCTCTTTCAGAACATGATGATCCTTATTCCCTTTGTCTAAGGAATATTCAAACATCACCTCAGACTGGGGGTGGATAATCGACTTCGGTGAAAGGCGCGTATTGGAATAGTCAAGGTCCGGCAGCTCCGTTTCGTCGAGTTCCTTAAAATTATGAAATCCGTTCTCCCTGACAGGTCCGAACAAACGATAGTCTCTCTTGAGATTCTCGATGGTTTTCGACCAGTCTTTCTTGAAAATTGTTACAATTTTCATAGTGTCATAAAAGGTCAGGTCTTAATACCCAACTCCTCCAACGGTGGGCGTTCATCCAAAGACAAGCCTGCCTCCCATCCGTACATTTCAAGACAATCCTTTTCCAGCTTCATGCTGAAAGTCCTCACCTTGATACCTGTTGGACATGCGCGTTCGCAGGCCCCGCAGTCCGTGCATCTGCCCGCGCCATGAAAGGCCCTTAGAAAATGAAATGTCATTATGTCTGCAGGGTCAATCCCCTTTCCCACCCACTGGGGCCTTGATTCATCCACGAAGCACGTGGGGCAGTAGCAGAGTGGGCATACATTTCTGCACGCATAACAGCGGATGCAGGGTGAAAGAAGGTCCTCAAAAAACCGCTTTTTCTTTTCGGAAGGCATGGCTTCAATCCGGCGCACGTCCTCATATCTGTCCACGTCCTCTTGTTCTTCCACGGCATCTCCAACAAGTTCATCGTATATGACAGGATTTCGATGGATACATATTGCGCAGTTATCCTGCAACAGATCGCTTTTCTTCAATATCTCTTCAAAACCTTCACCGGACACAATGATCTTTTCTTCTTCCTCCGTGACTTTCTTGATCTCTTTTTCGAACATCGATGCAATCCGATGTCTGTCGATCATCCCCTTGCACGGAACACCGATGATGAATAACTGCTCTCTTTTGATCTTGTTTTCCGTTATCTGGTTTACAATATTCCGCGAGTCGCACCCCTTGGCGACAACGCCTATCTTCTCGCCTCTGCCGGTCAGATAATTCGCCAGATTGATTCCGCAATTGCTGTCCCATACGAGCTTATCCGTCTCGCCGGGATTCTTTACCAAACAGGGCTCATTCATCATCGGCACGGTCCCTGCGCGGAAACCCAACACCATCTCAACAACACCCTCTTTTAAGAGCTTTTCTGATATCTCCCTTATTTTCTTTACATATCCCAACATATTCATGCCATCCCGGCCCTTGTTTCTTGTAATCGTTCACGGGTTCAGGGTTCACCGTTCAGGGTTACCCTTGCTTGAAGGCCGCAAGTACTTGATGAAACCACGAATAGCAGCGCGGCGTCTCCAGCATGATTATACACGTCCTGAAACTTAGCTTGATCCAACGCCAGGTAAA
>MAXM01000108.1 GCA_001751015.1 Desulfobacterales bacterium C00003106 | reverse complement strand
GCTTTTCCACCTTGCGAAATAATCGTTGACACATGTATGAATAGTGATACCGTAACCGTATGCGCCTACTTGGAAAAGTTATCTCGTTCCCGTTCCCCGGCGACACCGGAAGCCGCGTTGAAGGGTATTCGGGGTCATCGTGGATTAGGAACGGGGACGGAATAACTTTCCCAAGTAGGCGCATAGAGTTGGGTCAAATTTGTTCGATCTCAAATCACAAAAGGTGAGGGAATAGCAAGCTATTTTGAGGTTTTTGGGATTTGAGATCGGGCAAAGGTGGCCTGAAGCTGTGATGCATAGTTGAGGAAGTTATTTCGTCCTCGTTCCTTAGTGTGGAAATCTTCGGCTTTGATTATGCTTCCGGTTGTTTCAAACTTACTGTGGGAGCGGCATTCCTTCTCCCTTTCAGGATATGGAGCGAGATAGAAATATCCATACTATGAACATCTCCGATGCTTCCATAGACGATTTGGTCGAAATGACCGAACAGGACGGAGGCGCTGTCGAGTCTGTCGGTCTGACGGGCTCAAGCGCCGCATACTGTCTGGCCCGGCTTTATTCCCGCAGGAGATGTTCATTTCTTGTTGTTGTTCCCGAGCTTAAGGACGCCCAGTCTTTCATGTCTGATATGCGGTTCTTTCTTGAATCAGGCAGGGAATCGCTTCTTTTTTTTCCTCCTTATGATATTGTTCCGTTCAAGGCGGTAAGTTACAACCCCGAGACCGCGGCCCACCGAATCAGCACACTCTACCGGCTTATCACGGAAGATGGTCCTAAGGTTCTGATAACGACCATTGGCGCGCTTGCTCAAAAGATTGTCCCCAAGGGGGTTCTTTCCGCTTTTCCGGAAATCATCATGCCTGCGGAGGATGTTGACAGAGATCAGTTGATAGATCGTCTGATAAGCGGGGGTTATGCAAAGACATCCATCGTAGAAGAGTATGGGGACATGGCTGTCCGCGGAAGCCTCATAGATCTGTTTTCACCTCTTTATCCTGATCCTGTCCGCATAGAATTCTTTGGTGACACTGTTGAATCGATACGGGCTTTTTCCGCCCGCAGCCAGCAATCCATAAGGCCTCTTAAAGAGGCCGTCATTCTTCCCGCAAGCGAGGCGATCATTCCTTTTCACCAAACCGAAGAAATTAACGGAAGAATACGATCTCTTGCAAGGCAATTGGAGGTCCCCTTTGCCGGGATAACCGATACCTGCGAACAGATATCCGCTCAGCAGCAGTTCCCGGGCATTGGAGGATTCCTCCCTCTGATATATCCGGAGATGGATAATCTGGTTGATTATCTGACCCGGGATTTCATCCCGGCCCTTGTCGATGCGGCGGCTATTGAAAAGAGAGGAAAAAAGGCGGAAGAAGCGGTAACGGAAAACTATCTCGCCTGCCGTTCCAAGGGGAGCCTCTGTGTGGAACCTGAATTGTGCTATCAATCCTGCGAAGATGCTGTCGGCTCTCTCAGGGATCATGGTCGGGCCCTTGTTTTCAGGGAACTGTCAGTATCGGGTGAGGCCACGCGGTCCTGTGGTTTTAGAGTCGAAAAAAACGAAGAGGTTTCACAGGAACTGAGATCCTCAAAAGGATATGAACACGTATTGCGTCCGCTGGTTGACTGGATCAAGAACCGCCATGACAGAGGGTGCGTCCCGACAGCGGCCTGCGCGGACCAAAAAGGGGCGGAACGTATCGAAGCCCTGCTCGGTCCCTACGGGATCAATACATTTGCGGGTGATCTCTCATTTAAAGAGAGCCCCGGTTCCGGCGGGATGCTGCGAATATTGTCAGGCCGGCTCTCATCCGGCTTTGTATGGGAAAAGGAATCTGTTGCAATCATTACGGAAGAGGAGATGTTCGGCCCCAAACGCCGCCGGTCAAAACCCGAGGCCCCTTGTCTGAAGACAGGTCTTATTGCATTTGAGGATCTCAAAGAAGGCGATCTCACAGTCCATATCGAGCATGGCATAGGAAGGTATGACGGACTGGTAAAACTGGAACTCAATCACTATGTAAATGACTTTATCCTTATTAAATACCAGGGGAATGACAGGCTCTATCTGCCTGTTGACCGGCTCCATAATCTTCAGAAATACAGGGGAGTTGAGGGTGTTGTCCCCCGTCTGGATCGTCTCGGCGGCAAATCCTGGGAGCGGGTCAAGGAAAAAGTAAAAAAATCGGTTGAAAAGACCGCAAAGGATCTCCTGCAACTGTATGCATGGAGAAAGGTCCAGAAGGGATTCGCCTTTTCCGCGGACGATGCCTATTTCGAGCAATTTGAAATGGCCTTTGAATACGAGGAGACCCCGGACCAGGCCCGCTGTATAGACGAAGTACTCGCTGATATGGAAAGGCAGACCCCCATGGACCGTCTTGTATGCGGAGACGTGGGATACGGAAAAACCGAAGTGGCCATGAGAGCTGCGTTCAAGGCCGTATGCGACAATAAACAGGTGGCAGTGCTTGTTCCGACAACTGTCTTGCTGGAACAGCACATTATGACGTTCAACGAGCGGTTCAAACGATATCCGGTTATTGTTGAGGGTTTGAGCAGGTTTCGATCTCCAAAGCAGCAGAAAGAGATCCTGGCAAGGCTTGGTAAAGGAAAGATCGACCTGATTGTCGGGACACACAGACTATTGCAAAAAGGTGTTGTCTTTAAAGATCTCGGCCTGATCATTATCGACGAAGAACAGAGATTCGGAGTGAAGCACAAGGAAAAGCTGAAAAAGATGTGCCGCCATGCGGATGTCCTCGCGCTAAGCGCCACGCCCATTCCAAGGACCCTTCACATGTCCATGACGGGGATAAGGGATCTCAGCGTGATCATGACCCCTCCCGAACGTCGATACCCGATAAAGACCTATATCTCCCGTTTCGATGACGCTGTGATCGCGGAAGCCATTATGCGCGAACGGAATCGAGGCGGACAGATCTTTTTTGTTCACAACAACATTACAAGTATATGGAACATGGCCCGTTATATCCAGAATCTGGCGCCTGATGCAAGAATCGGCGTGGCGCATGGCAGACTCGATGAAAACGCCCTGGAAAAGGTAATGTTCCGCTTTATTCAAAGGGAGATTGATCTTCTGGTCTGCACGACAATTATTGAATCAGGCCTTGATATCCCTTCGGCAAACACCATTATGATCAACCGCGCCGACAAATTCGGACTGGCCCAGATGTATCAGCTCCGGGGGAGGGTGGGCAGAGGGGAAGACCAGGCCTATGCGTATCTTTTTATCCCCGGTGAGAGCGCAATCACCAAAAAGGCCCAAAAACGGCTGCGCGTCCTCATGGAACATGATAGACTGGGAGCAGGGTTTCAGATAGCCTTTAATGACCTTCAAATCAGGGGAGGGGGCTCAATTCTAGGGACATCCCAATCCGGCAGGATCGCGGCGGTAGGCTATGAAATGTACCTTCAACTCATGGAAGAGGCCATGCATGAGATCAAGGGAGAACCAATAGAAAAGGCATTCGAACCGGAAATCAACATAGGGCTGTCGGCCTTTCTTCCGGAAGAATATATTTCTGATATCGATCAAAGGCTTGCTTGCTACAAGCGGCTCTCCCGGATGACGGAAAGCGGAGAACCGGATCGGTTCAGGCGCGAACTTGCCGACCGTTACGGTCCTCTCCCCGAAGAAGCAAAGAACCTGATGGAAAAGATCGGATTAAAGATCCTTGCGAGAAAGGCGCGTATCATCAATCTTGATCTTTCCGCAGAATGGGTTGTCCTGACCTTTGACCAGGATCACCATGCTGACGCCGACAAAATCATAAACATGGTCAACTCCTATCCGGAAAATATACGCGTGACACCGGATATGTGCCTCAAGGCGAGGCTTCCTTTCAAGGGAATAATCGATCCTGTAGAGGCTGCCGGAGGAATCATAGGAGAGATCATAGGAGAGATCGCATGAAATCCGCTGCGCCAAATTGTCTGTCCGAAACTCCCTGGAAGGACCTGCCATGATAATACTCGTGATCAACACAGGAAGTTCATCCATCAAGTACGAATTGTTTGATATGAAAGACCGGAAGATACTCGCGCGAGGGCTGGCTGAAAGAATCGGTGAAGAAAGCGGTATTCTCACATACGAAATAGTCCCTGCCGGCGGCAAGCCAACAAAGAAAAGAGAAAAGGGACTGATCGCTGACCACCAGGAGGGGCTGAAGCGCATCGTTGACCTGCTGGTTGATCCGGAA
Organism: Desulfobacterales bacterium C00003106; assembly: GCA_001751015.1. Taxonomy (GTDB): domain Bacteria; phylum Desulfobacterota; class Desulfobacteria; order Desulfobacterales. The sequence continues at coordinate 2,375 of MAXM01000108.1, read as the reverse complement.
CACGGGGCTGTCGCGGACAAGTCCGAAATTGCGGCTGTGGGCCACCGCGTTGTCCATGGCGGGGAGGCGTTTAAGGCAACGACTATTATTGACGGGAACGTGATCGCTGCCATCAAGAAAAACATCCCCCTGGCCCCGTTGCATAATCCTGCTAATCTTACGGGGATTGAGGTTGCCGGATCAGTCTTTCCTGATGCAACACAGGTCGCGGTGTTTGATACGGCCTTTCACCAGACCATCCCCGGACACGCCTTCCTCTATGCCATTCCATACGAGATGTATGAGCGATACAAGGTGCGGCGTTACGGTTTTCATGGCACCTCGCATGCGTATATTGCTGAAACGGCGGCAGAGTATCTGGGTCGGCCCACGGGCGAATTGAATTTGATAACGATCCACCTGGGAAACGGAGCCAGCATGGCGGCCATTGGGAACGGGAACTGCATAGACACGACAATGGGCATGACACCCCTTGCCGGGCTGGTGATGGGAACGCGATCAGGTGATGTTGACCCTTCCATTCCCTTTTTTCTGGCAGACCACCTGAAGATGTCGTTCAGGGATATTGACGACCTTTTGAACAAAAAAAGCGGGTTAAAGGGAATTTGCGGAGCAAATGACATGAGGGAGGTCATTGAACGAAAGGAGGCGGGTGACAAGCGGGCTGAAATCGCCATTGATATCTATACCTACCGGATAAAAAAATTTATCGGCGCCTATTTTGCGGCCTTGGGTAGTCTCGATGCCCTGATCTTTACGGCAGGCATCGGGGAAAACTCACCGTATATCCGCGAACTTTCCTGCCGGGGACTTGACAAACTCGGTATCGAGATTGATCCGGAAAGAAACAACAAGGCCGGAGGCGGTATCAGGGAAATCAACTCTGCGGAGATGGAAGTCAAGGTCATGGTGATCCCGACAAATGAGGAGCTGAAGATCGCACAGGAAACAAAAAAGGTGATTGAGAAAGGAAGGGGAATAACATGAACAAACAGCACAGAGAATTAGAGGCCCTGCGTTCCGATGCCGGAGAGATATTCCGCGGCTGTCTTGTCGCTGTGAACCCGTACAAGGCGGTAAAGCGTTTTGTGCATCTTAAAGGGGAGAGCCTGATGCTCGGGATGGAAGGAGGGCCTGAAACCGGACTTGATCTGACCGGGTTCGATCGCATACTGATTGTTGGCGCGGGAAAGGCGACTGCCCCAATGGTCAGAGCCATAGAAGAGATCTTTGGAAAAAAGATCCAAAAGGGGGTGGTCAACCTCAAATACGGCTTTACGGAAGAGCTTGCGATTACCGAGATCATTGAGGCCGGTCATCCTGTGCCGGATGAAAACGGACTGAAAGGGACCGCAAAAATCCTTGATCTCTTGCAGGGGGCGGGGGAAAAGGACCTGATCTTTTCTCTCATATCCGGCGGTGGATCAGCCCTGCTTCCCTACCCTGTCGGAAATATCCTGCTTTCGGAAAAGCAGGATATCACGCGCGCTTTACTCGCCTGCGGAGCAAGTATCAACGAGATAAATGCAGTCCGAAAGCACATATCTTCTTCCAAGGGTGGACAGATGGCAAGGGCGGCCTTTCCAGCCACCATTGTGAACCTTATGCTCTCTGATGTTGTGGGAGATAAGATGGACGTGATTGCATCCGGACCCTTTGTCCCTGACAGCTCCACGTTCAGGGATGTTCAGGGGATATTTGCAAAGTATGACTTAAAGGGTATCCCCGCTGCTATCAATGAACACGTGAAGGCGGGTGCGGACGGGAAGATTCCGGAAACACCCAAGGCAAATGACGCGGTATTTGATCGAGTCTTGAATTTCATTGTGGGGAGCAATATACTGGCGCTGGAAGCGGCAAAGGCAAAGGCAAGGGAGCTCGGGTATGAAACCATTATCCTTTCGTCCATGGTGGAGGGCGAAACAAGAGAGGTGGCCCTGGTTCACACGGCCATTGCCAAAGAGATTGTCAAGACCGGCCGGCCGATTCCTCCGCCGGCATGTATTATTTCAGGAGGTGAAACCACAGTGACTATCAAGGGTGAAGGTCTTGGAGGAAGAAACCAGGAGTTTGGCCTGGCGGCAGCCCTCGATCTTGTGGATCTTCCGCCTCGAGTCGTGGTGCTGAGCGGAGGCACGGACGGAAATGACGGCCCCACAGACGCAGCAGGCGCTGTGGTAGATCCTTTCACGGTAATGCGGGGAAGAGATGCAGGGATGGAGGCAGCAAGGTTCCTGGAGGATAATGACGCGTATCATTTCTTTGAAAAGACGAAAGATCTCCTCATGACCGGTCCTACGAACACAAATGTAATGGATGTCAGGCTTGTGCTGGTGGGGTGAGAACAGTCGGCCGGAAAGTATGCCGATCTGACC
>MAXM01000107.1 GCA_001751015.1 Desulfobacterales bacterium C00003106 | reverse complement strand
TGCATGTAAATGGTGTTCCACAAGACAACGGAGTTGGTGACTAGGCCGAGAGTTCCAAGTTGGTCCTCTTGCCCCTCTCGGTAGCGTTTGCGGATCTCCCCGTACTGACCATGACAAATGGTGCGGGCGACGCTGTGCCTTCCTTCGCCCCGATTCAATTGGGTCAATATCCGGCGGCGGTAATCTTGGTCATCAATGTAATTGAGGAGATACAACGTCTTATTGATGCGGCCAACTTCGATGATGGCTTGCGCCAGGCTTGATGGCCGTTCGCTCCGGAGTAACGAACGGATAAGCTCCGATGCATGTATGGTTCCCAGTTTAAGGGAGCCGGCGATTCTCATCATGTCCTCCCAGTGCAGCTCAATGAGATGGGGCCTGAGACAACCGCGGGCCAATTCATTCAGCACCCCGTAATCCGCTTTTTTATCCGCTCGCCAGAACAGTGCCTCTCCGGCATCCGCCAGGCGCGGAGAAAACTGATACCCCAGCAACCAGAATAAACCAAACACCATATCGCTTATGCCAGCGGTATCCGTCATGATTTCAGTGGGATTTAAACCTGTTTGCTGTTCAAGTAGGCCTTCCAAAACAAAAATGGAGTCCCTCAGCGTTCCCGGAATGACGATTCCGTGAAAACCGGAGTATTGATCCGACACAAAATTATACCAGGTGATCCCCCTACTGGAACCGAAGTATTTCCGGTTTGGCCCTGCATTAATGGTGCGGATCGGGGTGACAAAACGCAAGCCATCGGCGGAAGCGACTTCGCCGCCGCCCCATTTTTGCGCTAAAGGCAAAGTGGCGTGGTAGTCAACAAGTCTGGCATTGGCACGGACGAGCGTTTCCGCACGAATAAAATTTTGCTTGACCCAATTTAATCGATGACGGGTCAATGCCGGCACATGGTTCTTTACCAGGGGCTCTAATCCGATATTGCAGGCCTCGGCCAGCAGTACCGCACAAATACTGGTAGTAAGATCTTCGGCGCGGGCATTGGCCTCGCTCACATGGGTAAATTCATCGGCAAATCCAGTGTGGGCGTGGATTTCCAATAACAGCTCCGTGAGGTCCACCTTTGGCAATAACCCGTTGACCTGTCTACTTAGTTGAGCGAGGCTGGGTGGCTCTTCCAGTTTGTCCAGGTTCGTTATCGTCAAGGAGGGATGTTTATTCGAAAGGTCGAGTCCAACCGCTTCGTTACCTTCAAAATTTGCGACAACCCGCTTGTAGGTATTATCTAGTTGGCATACCAAACCGGTAATTGCTTCTTGGGGATTGATTGGGTGTCCAAGGGCGCGGCAGACTTGTATCCGATTAGCTTGCCAGGCCGGGCCTTGTAAAAGCTTCGTCCTGGGGTCGCCCCAGCGGTCGCTGTTTTCAACATAAACATCCCGCCTGCGAAGCGAATCTTGCAGTTTATTGAGAAAACATAGCGTATATCCTCGCTTGGTCACTCGTCCCTCTTGATCAATGACCAAACGTTTCCAAGGGGGTGTAATAATGTCGAGAGGTGGGTCTTTCAGTATGTTTTGCCGCGAGGCACCCAACGCAGCCAGAAAATGGAATGTTTCCAGGGTAATCTTGCCAGCCGGTGCCGCTTTAAAAACAATACTGTTGAATAGATGCGGTAAAAATCGCCGAACTCGACCATACTGCTCCACCATCTCATTATGAAACTTGTCATCTGCTGGGCGAGCCAAAGCATTCACGGTTGCAATTGATTCAGTTAGTTTTTCCTTAGTAATTAGAGCAAATACTGTCTTTCTTAGTTGATTGTCATGGGTTTCTCCTATAAGCAAGGTGCAGACTGCCGCTAATGTCAGTGCAGATTTATCCAAGTCTTTGAGGGAGCGTAAACGATTTTTTTGCCCAATTTTCTTGGCCTCCCCGGTAATGTTGGTGATCAGCAAATCCAGAACGTCGAGCGCTTCATCAAGCGCGATGGTTTCAAAAGCCTTGGCAAAGGCCACCAGTATTGCGATACGTTTGTCCTCGGTCATCCCGGCAATTTTGTGCATCGAGATCATTCCCGCATGACGGGCAAGGCTCTTTAAGCGTATTGGCGGTATACGGGAGAAATTTAGTCCGCCCATGCCGAAAGCCTGTAGATCCCGATAACGCTCTACTGCCTCGTTGAAGGCCGGACTACTGATGGTCACCGGCCCTTTCCGAAAACGATCAAAACGGGAGGTTCGATGACCCTCCGGCACCTGGAGCAAAGTTTCCAGCTTGGCCTTCTGTTGGTCCGTTGGCAGAGAAGATAATCGCAGCCACAATTGATTGGCGGCTCGCTCACGGATTTCAGAGATCAGTCTTATGAGCGTGGTGACACCAGGTAACAGCACTTTATGCTGAATCAGCCAGGCCATGGCAAAGTCGAACATTAAGGTCGGCCTTTCATTGCTGATCCAAGCGCGAGAGAAGAGCCGTCGGCTTAAACGGAATGGCCAAGGGGGATTACTAAATTCGTGGTATCCGTACTGTTCCCGTATCAACGCGGCATGTTCCCACTTAGTATTGTCGCGTTTGGCGTAATTAGCCAACACCGAAACGTCGTAAACCGCTACTTGCCGGCCGACAAATCGCTTAACTTTAGCCGGGACCATTGTAAGATCGTCAAGGAAAGCGCCTAAAAAACGGACAGATGTTAATTGGAGGGCAAAGCCAAGTCGGTTGTGCTTACCTCGCCGGTTGAAAATAAAAGCAAGATCGGCATCATCGAGATGAAAATAACGTGCCAGTTGCTCGTTGTTTGGTTCACCAGAGAATTGTCGATATCTTGCTTGATGTTCAGCAGTTAAAAAATCTACCGGCATTTACCCTCCACTACTAAAAATAGTATAGGTGGCAAGCTTGGGTCTGTGGGGGGCTCAAATAGAAGCCGTACCAGCAAAAAGAGATCAAACATGGGCCAATTCGCGCGAAAAGACCGCCGCCGATAGCACTCGACTATTTTCCATCCCCCTACCTTGTCACGTCTTGCCTTCTCGCTGCAGGGTTCCCACCAATGTGCTCCGGGGAATGCCAAGTGTCCGCGCTGCCGCAGACATTGTACGTCCCCCAGCAAGCAATTCTCTTGCTGCTTCAATTTTTTCACAATCAAGCACCCGCGGCCGTCCTCCTTGACGCCCTCGACGTTCTGCCGCCCGGAGGCCTGCGATCACGCGTTCTCGAATCAGGGCTCGTTCGTACTGGGCTAAGGCCCCGAACAAGTGGAACAGTAGCTCCCCGGTGGCCGTGGTAGTATCGATGGTTTCATTTAAAGATCGAAAACCGATCCCCTTATCTTTAAGTCCGGTGACGATCTTGATGAGATGCGGCAATGACCGCCCCAGACGGTCAAGGCGCCAGACCACGAGAATGTCACCGCTCGTAAGATAATCAAGGCATGACTTGAGACCGGGACGGTTGTCCTTAGCTCCAGAGGCACGGTCTTCATAGATATTTCGTTTATCGATCCTGGCCGTCAGGAGGGCGTCCCGTTGGAGATCCGTTGTTTGACGGTCATCATCCACACTAACCCGGCAGTAACCCACAAGCATGATTTCTCCTTCACGAAAAACATTATCAAGGTTCGTTTTCGTGAATATCACAGGGGTGATCAATCCGTCAATATTTTTCGCGATCAATTAGTGTGATTTTAAGATGGGAATCGGGAGTCCACCATGAGTAATCACGTTTAACGAAAAACAAATGTTTTCCGTTAATTATTCTGTGACTATGAGGATTTTTTTGGGATGGGTAAGAATAGACATCAAGATGAGAATAAAGCGCTTTTACAAATGACCCTAAATTGCTTGAATGTTGGGGCAGCCATTTTTAAACGGAAAGCGTCATGAAGGGGGCAGGCTGTGGGCCGCTAAACTCGCTAACAGAGCCGATCTAAATTCCTTAGCGTGAGTTTTCGTTCCGTTAGACTTCAAACCCCTACACTAACACATTCACTCTTGACCTTTCA
>MAXM01000106.1 GCA_001751015.1 Desulfobacterales bacterium C00003106 | reverse complement strand
CTACTCTACTCGCGCGCTTGGATCAGCAATGAAAGACCGAGCTTGATGTTCGACTTTGCCACTGCCTGGCTGATCCAGCATAAAGTGCTGTTACCTGGTGTCACAACGCTTATAAGGCTTATCTCTAAAATCCGTGAAAGAGTAGCCAATCGGTTGTGGCTGCAATTATCTTCCCTGCCAACGGATGAACAGAAGGCCAAGTTGGAAACCCTTCTCCAGGTGCCAAATGGTGAGCGAATTTCTCGCTTTGATCGTTTTCGGAGAGGGCCGGTGACCATCAGTAGCCCAGCCTTTAAGGAAGCAGTAAAGCGTTACAAGGAATTACAGGCCTTCAATATGCGGGAACTTGATTTTTCCCGCATACCTCCAGTACGTCTAAAGACCCTTGCCCGCCATGCAGGCATGATTTCTATAAACAAAATTGCCGGGATGCCGGATGACAAACGTATCGCCATACTGGTAGCCTTTGCGAAGGCTTTTGAAACCATCGCACTTGATGAAGCGCTTGATGTTCTGGATATGCTCATTGCCGATATTGCCGGAGATGCCAGAAAAATCGGCCAGAAAAATCGTTTGCGGACACTCAAAGACTTGGATAAATCTGCGTTGGCATTAGCGGAAGTCTGCGCATTAATCTTAAGCGATGAACCCCAAGATGACCGATTAAGAAAAGCGATATTTGATCGGATTCCGAGAAAAAAGCTGGCTGAATCAATTGCATCAATAAACAATCTGGCTCGTCCATCTGACGGCAAGTATCATGATGAGATGGTGGAGCAGTATGGCCGCGTTCGACGTTTTTTACCGACGCTATTCAACGACATTGTTTTTAAAGCTGCGCCGGCTGGCAAGGTCACTCTGAAAGCATTTCAATATCTGGCTGCCTTGGGTGTCTCGCGTCAACAGTTACTGGAAAATCCTCCGCTTGATATCATCACAAAGTCTTGGAAACGATTGGTCTTTGATAACGAAGGACGCGTGACCAAAAGGGGATACACGCTGTGTTTTATCGTTAAGCTGCAAGATGCGTTTCGTAGACGAGATATTTATGTTGAAAACAGTGATCGTTGGGGAGACCCCAGGACAAAACTTTTGCAAGGCGCAGAATGGCAGGCTAATCGGGTACAGGTCTGCCGATCCCTTGGCCACCCCATAAATCCCAAAGATGCGATTGCCGGTTTGGTAGGTCAACTGGATAGTACTTATAAACGGGTTGCCGCTAATTTTAATGATAACAAAGCGGTAAATCTCGACCTTTCGGGCAAGCATCCTTCCTTGACAATAACGAATTTGGATAAGCTGGAAGAGCCGCCCAGTCTGACTCGACTGAGCGGTCAGGTCAAAGAGTTAATGCCAAAGGTGGACATCACTGAACTGTTATTGGAAATCAACGCACACACTGGGTTTGCCGATGAATTTACCCATGTGAGCGAGTCCAATGCCCGTGCAGAGGACCTCTCTGTTAGTATTTGTGCGGTGCTGCTGGCCGAGGCCTGCAACATCGGATTAGAGCCTCTGGTAAAACACCACGTGCCGGCATTGACCCGTCATCGCTTAAGTTGGGTCAAACAAAATTATCTTCGAACGGAAACTCTCGTTCGGGCTAATGCCAAGCTTGTTGATCACCAAGCTACGCTGTCTTTAGCAAAAAAATGGGGCGGTGGCGAAGTCGCTTCCGCTGATGGTTTGCGTTTTGTTACGCCGATCCGAACAATTAATGCAGGACCAAACCGAAAATATTTTGGTTCCAGTAGAGGCATTACCTGGTATAACTTCGTTTCGGATCAGTACTCTGGTTTTCACGGTATCGTCATCCCTGGAACGCTGAGAGACTCCATCTTCATTTTGGAAGGCCTGCTGGAACAGCAAACTGGTTTAAATCTCAAAGAAATCATGTCGGATACCGCTGGTTCCAGCGATATGGTATTTGGATTGTTCTGGCTGCTGGGGTACCAGTTTTCTCCACGCCTGGCGGATGCCGGAGAATCAGTATTTTGGCGAGTGGATAAAGACGCGGATTACGAGATATTGAATGAATTGGCTCGCGGTTGTGCCAATCCCCATCGAATTGAGCAGCACTATGATGATTTGATGAGAATCGCCGGATCACTGAAAATGGGCACCGTTCAAGCATCAGAGCTTATCCGTACAGTACTCAAAAGCGATAGGCCGTCAAGCCTGGCACAAGCCATCATAGAAGCTGGCCGCATCAACAAAACCCTGTATCTGCTCAACTACATTGATGACGAAGATTACCGTCGCAGGATATTGACCCAACTGAATCGGGGAGAAGGTCGGCACAGACTGGCTCGAGCCATTTGTCACGGCCAGCGGGGCGAAATCCGTAAGCGTTACCGCGAGGGCCAAGAGGATCAGCTTGAAGCCTTGGGATTAGTCACCAACGCTGTTGTTTTGTGGAATACCATTTACATGCAGGCGTCTTTGGAGCATTTGCGGCAACAATCATTTGAGATCAGAGAAGAAGATGAATCCAGACTATCTCCCCTGTTGTATTGGCATATCAATATGCTGGGGCACTACTCGTTTACGTTGACGAAAAATGTCATGAATGGGATACTTCGGCCATTAAACCAGCCATCGGTGATGTTCGGTATTCCTTAGCGTACGTTTTCGTTCCATTAGACTTCAGACCCCTACTAGGGGAAATCCCAACATTCTTGTCGCCAGCCGCAATTTAGCGAAAGTTTAAAATAATTTTATGGGTTATAATCCTCTATTC
>MAXM01000105.1 GCA_001751015.1 Desulfobacterales bacterium C00003106 | reverse complement strand
CAGGCAGAGCGCCGCATGATTTGATCTCTGATCCGTTTCAGGGAGCCAGGAGCAGTGGTGCCGTAGCAGTTGCCAAGAGCAGTCGCCTTGATGACAACATCGGGATTGTTGGCCAGGATCCACTCGGGAGTCACCTGCGGATAAGGTATGGAGAAATCAGAGGCGATATTGTGACCACCCGCCAGGACGCACATCTCATGGCCGCCTGAGCCGGGTCCGGTAGTATGATATTCCGTGTAACTCTCAACGTATACATCCGGTCGATTGGGGATGGATTTCGGTTTTTCCTCGATGAGGTCAAATTTTTCCTCGTACCAGGCTGTAAGTTCTCCGGCCTCGTTTTCTCTTTGCAAAATGCGGCCAAGAGTTTCTATCTCTTTTACTAGACTGCTGATCTTGTAAAAATCGAGGCGAACCACCATGATGCCGAGTGGTTTCAGCTTTTTTTCCATCTCTTCGCCTGGATGCCGCGCATAAGATATCACGATATCGGGATTGAGTTCAGCTATGAGTTCGTAGTTCGGTTCCGACCATCTGCCGACCACGGGTCTGTCTCTCAGTTCAGGCCAAAAAAGAGGATCCCCGGCAATGCCGGCGTTGATGCCTGCCACAAGATCTCCTGCCTTGAGGGCACGAATTACCTCAAGGGCATCGGAGGTCAGGACTACCAGTCTCTTGACCGGCAGTCTGACTTCTATGGTCCTCCCTCGGGCATCTTCTATGCTGATCAGTCGCCCTATGCTGTGTTGATCACTCATTGCCTTGCCCGGAATAATCAAACAGAAGAAAATTACAACAGTCTGTGAGATAAGTCTTTTTTTCATGACAGAATCTGTCCTATTTGCTTAATATTTTAGAGTCAACTCGACAAAATAGGTGCGTCCGTCCCCTTTGTAATATTCCCAATACGTTTCGTCCAAGATATTATCCACTGAAAGGGAGATGTCCGTCCACCTGGATGGAGACAAAGTTATCTTGGCATCGACATAAAAGGCCGGCTCATAGGTCCCATACACCCCTTCTTCCGTGTCCTGATTGTCTGAGTCGTTGAATATCTTGCTGAAGTATCGACCCACAAGGCTTCCCCTGAACCACTTATGCTCTGCCTCCAGGCCGATATTGAACATGGTTTTGGGAATCCCGGTAATTGCCTTGCCTTCAGATGCGGGATCGACCGGGTTTTTTGTAATCTCAGCCTGTGTCCAGGTGTAATTGCCCCAGGCCTCAAGCCAGTGAGTAATCTGCTGCGATACCTCAAATTCCACGCCGTACGTACGTGCCTCACCTGCGTTCATGCGTGTTTTGGTCTTGGCATCCTGATCAACTCTGTAGTAGATCAGATCGTCAATATCGTTTTGGTACCCTGTGAGGGAGAGCCTGGTCTTTTTGTCAAACAAGTACTGATTCACCGCTGCCTCGTAAGTCCAGACCGTTTCAGGGTCGAGATTCGGGTTGCTCTGGTATTCCCATCCCCACGAAGACCAGGTTCGATAAAGCTCATAGAGACTCGGGGGGCGAAAGGCATGGCCGACAGAGGCCTTAAAAGTAGTGTTGGAAAGGGCTTTCCAGACAGCAGAGACCTTGGGGCTGAACTCTGATTCCGTATTGCTGTCATACGAGATCTCGGAACCCGGAACACCGGAAGCCCCGTCGTAAACCTTCCAGGCGTCATAACGGCAACCGGCATACAAGGTAAAGGGTTCCGCTATGTTCCACTCATCCTGGACAAATACCGCCCATATTTTGTCCTTGCCTCCTGAATAAAAGGCGCTGTTGCCTTTTCCCGAATAGCTCCGATAGTAAGGAACATCATAATCATCAGTATCTGATTCGTCCATCCGGTATGAAGCGCCCAGAGTCAAGAGATTCGATTCTCCGAGCGGTACGTTCGTACGAATTTCGGTAAAGCAGCTCTTATTTTCGGTTATCTTCAGAATGCCCGGCGAATCATAATAGGTTGCAGTTGGACCACCAGACTCCTGGGTGTAACGATCGTCTGATCCGACATGGCCGATTTGCCAATCAAACTGCACCGGGCCAAAAAGTTCTTCTAAAGAAAAGGTATAGACATCGGTGTCATTTCTCCCAATGCCTGTATAGGTTATGAAGTCATTAGGTCTAAACCGGGCTCTTTGTCCTGATCCGGCAATTGCGTACGTGGTATCGTCCCCAAAGGTTCCCATGTAGGTGTTCGGGGGGGCATAGTCATACTCGTGACGCCCGGATGTCGCCGTCAATGCCAGATTGCCGGTATCCGAAAAATCGAATGTTGCCTTTGCATCCAGGCTTCTCTTTTCAGCGTTATTCTTCCCTTTGTCACCGACCACCCATTTTGTCGGATCTCCGTACTTGTCATTCATTGGATAACCACCCGATACGGTTCCGTCTCCGTTCGAGATGCTTTTCAGCACGGGAGTAGTTACATATCCATCCGTTGATTCTTGCTCATAGCCGACACGCAGGGTAAATCTTTCAAGAAAGCGATTTCCGGCGCTAACACGCCAGCGCTTTGTGTCATGCGTTCCGAGGCCTCCGGTAGCTGTGAGCTCCAGCTTTTCCGGTGTCTTTGTGATGATGTTGATTACACCGCCCATGGCATTGCCCCCATACAGGGCTGATGCCGCGCCCCGGATAACCTCTATACGTTCGATGCTTTCCACCGGAAGCGCCCCCCATTCCACGCCGCCTGTATAACCGTCATTCAGAGGTTGACCGTCCAACAGAACCAATG
>MAXM01000104.1:4012-4310 GCA_001751015.1 Desulfobacterales bacterium C00003106 | reverse complement strand
TATTTGAAATTTATCGTTATTCAGAAAGCGTGCCACGGATTCAGGTAATTATTAAACTAAATCAATTAGTTGAATAATATTATAGAGATAGCTCCTTCGCCATAGTTATTTTTCTGTTGTCAAAATAATTCAACCTGTGCGGTTAGCCATCAGCGTTTAGCCGCTATCATTGAAAAGGGATGAAAATGAGGGATTTTAGAGAACTTATAGATATCTGCAACTGAATTGATACCACTTTTCAGTCTGATTCTTGCGCATTCAGCTTTATAAATGGCTTTGTCAAGTATCAATTCATCTG
>MAXM01000104.1:1957-3999 GCA_001751015.1 Desulfobacterales bacterium C00003106 | reverse complement strand
AACAGTTTTATCCAAAAGCTAATGGCTAAAAGCTAACCGCATAGGTCAAAACAATTCAAGAGTTTCTTGTTTTTGCAAGAGGCTCAACAGGAACGGTTGATTAGTGTTTTTTTGATACCCCGTTGCTTGCGACGGGGGCATTTATGTGTCATAACAAATCAATTTCGACTAGTTATAGCAGGTCATCTGAGTGAGGACTGGTGGAACCGAGGGGGGCGGAGCTTATTCGAAAAACGGTCGCAGGATATGATTTTGGCCGGTACTTTTACCGTCCGGAGGCGCCCAAGGAGGCTTTTATGAAGAGAAAAATCTTTTCTTGTCTATTTTTGTTCATGCTCATTTGTGCAAATGCAGGGTTTTTGTACGGGGGGGAAAGCGAAATGCAAGCTGCAAGCTCCCAATTCTGTCTTGGACCAGAGGATGTCCTGGAGATATCTGTGTGGAAGAATGAGGCTCTGACCAGGCAGGTGGTCGTGAGGCCTGATGGAAAGGTTTCCTTTCCTCTCATTGGCGACGTTCAGGCCCAGGGACGGACCGTGGAAGAATTGTGTCAGGCTACGGAAGATAAGATAAAGGCATTTGTGCCGGATGCGCCGGTGAGTGTCATGGTTGTGCTGGTGGGAAGCCCCAAGGTTTATGTGGTGGGCAAGGTTGCCAAGCCGGGGGTGTACATTATGGGGAAACCCCTCAGAGTCATGCAGGCGCTGGCCATGGCCGGCGGGATTACGCCTTTTTCGGAGGACGATGACATCCTGATCATAAGAGACGTGAAGGGCGTGCAGAAGACGATGAGATTTGATTACACAGAGGTTGCGAACGGCAAAGCTCTGAAGCAGAACATTCGTCTCGAACCCGGTGATACTGTGGTGGTCCCTTAGCCCATGCCCGGAGTCCTTACCACGATTTTCCGGATTTTGTCTTATTTGGGGCTTGGCTGCTTGATCGTGGTCCCTGTCCGGGCCGCAGAATATGTTGTCACGCCGTCTGTGACGGTTCAGGAGACCTATGACGACAATCTCTTTTTTTACGACATGGAAGACTTTAAATGTCTTGTTTCAGCAGACATCGAGTTGACTGCCCGAACAGAACGAATCTATGTCAGCGGCAGCGCCGGATGCGATATCTCGGAATACCGGAGGCACAATGAGTTGGATGGAGTTGATCACGCCTATGAGATCTCTGCGCATGCGCTGTCAAGCGCCACATCACGGCTTGGTATTTCAGGAAGATATATAAGGGACCACACGACTGACGCACTGGAAGAATCAGGCGATGTTGTAGAGCGTTGTGAACGCACCAGGGCTTCGGTGCAGCCCAGCGCGGCAATTGAACTGGACCCGCGCAACAGGATTGAGGGTTCTTGCAGCCTGAGCGAGGCGCGATATGAACTCGATCGATACACCAATCATACGGCCGAGAGCCTGAATGTGACATGGGTTCATGATCTCGCTAATGAACGGACCAGCATCCTCTTCCAAATAGGAGGGAACCTGACTGATTATGAGACAGACCTCAGGCAGCGAACCTGCCTCGGCCTTGTGGGCATTGATCATCGATTTACAGAAGACCTCAAGATTGAACTCAACGGAGGAGGCCGGTACACGAAATCGAAATCGCCAGGTGGTTATGAAGAAAATACCGGGTTTTCCGGGAGCCTCGGGTTGACCTGGCGTTTTGAGAAGTCAACCCTCCTGATAAATATCAGCGAGGAGTTTACGCCGAGCATGTATGGCGAGGACATGATACGCGATCGTGCAAATATCTCTCTGAGACATCGGTTGACCGAAAATCTCAAGTGTGGCTTGACAACCTCATATTACAAGAACAGGACAGAGGGTATTGTCAGGACAAGAGAATATGAAACATTCTCTGTCCGTCCTTCAGTGAACTATCGATTCGGTGAATACCTGCACCTGCAACTCGGCTATTCATACACCGCAACTGGAAATGAAATCACCAGTCACTCAAAAGAAAGAAACCGTATTTATGTGCGAATAAGCTCGGAATGGCCTCTGCATCCATAGGAACGGGGACGAAATAAC
>MAXM01000104.1:0-1872 GCA_001751015.1 Desulfobacterales bacterium C00003106 | reverse complement strand
AGTTGTTTCGTCCCCGTTTCTGATTTTTAACGAAAGAGATTCTTGACATGGAAGAGAACCCTGATATTCGCGAGTACTGGAAGATAATCAAGCGCCGGAGACTTCAGTTCATTATCCCGAGCCTGCTTGTTTTCTCTATTGCCATACTGATTAGCTTTGTTCTGCCCTCGGTCTACAAGTCCACCGCCACCATCCTGATCGAGGCACAGGAGATCCCGCAGGACTTTGTCCGCAGCACGGTGACCGGTTACGTGGAAGAGCGGCTTCAGACGATCAGCCAGATTGTCTTGAGCCGGGCAAAGCTTCTTGAAATCATCAAGAGATTTGGTCTGTATGAAGACCTCAAACGTAAATACACAACAGAACAGATTGTCGAGAAGATGCGTGCCGACATCGAGATGGAGCCGATCCAGGCAGAGGTGGTCGACCCGAAATCAGGCAGACCCGGGTCTGCCACCATTGCCTTTACGCTTTCGTACAAAGGAAAGAACCCCCGACAGGTGTCAGATGTATGCAATCTCCTTGTTTCTTTCTATCTCGAGGAAAACCTGAGGAATCGGGAAGAAAGGGCCCGTGCAACCTTTGAGTTTCTTGAAGAGCAGGTTGCCAAACTGCGCTCGCAAATCCTTGGTGCGGAGAAAAAGATTGCTGAATTCAAGAAGAAACATGTCAGCCATCTTCCGGAACTTATGCAGCTCAACCTCCAGACCATGGAAAAACTCCAGCGGCAAATGGATGCCAAAGAGGAACAGATCAAGGGCCTCGTCAACAGGAAGATATATCTCGAAGGCCAGTTGGCTACTGTAGAGCCTACTAAATACGCCTTCAGCGTCGACGGTAGCAGGATACTGACTCCGCGAGAGGAGTTGAAGGCCTTGCGAAACCAGTATATTAGTCTCAGCGCCACGCTGTCCGCCCAGCATCCCGATCTGATCGCTGTAAACAAGAGACTATCGGCCCTTGAAACCGAAGTCAATATCCGTGCTGATCTGCAGGAGCAGTATCGTGAACTGCGGGACAAAGAACATCAGCTTGCCTTGGCCTCTGAAAAATTTTCAGACATACACCCTGATGTCGTCAAACTCAAAAAAGAGGTCGGGGGACTGAAAGAAAAAGTGAGGACGCTTTCCGGGAAGCAGACCATATTGAAGAGCGAGGACGAAAAACCCGAAAACCCGGCCTACATCAACCTTGAGACACAGATAACTTCCACGCAGATGGACATCGACACGGCACAAAAGGAACTCATCCTGCTGAACGAGAAATACGAGGACTATCTAACCCGCGTGGAAAACACTCCTCATGTGGAACAGGAATACGTCGCAATGCAGCGCGATTATGCCAATGCCCAGGCAAAATATCAGGAAACCATGAACAGGCTGATGGCTGCGAGGGAGGCTACGAGCCTTGAGGCGGGCCGAAAGTCAGAGAGATTTACGTTGATTGATCCTCCTGTGACGCCGGAAAAGCCTGACAGTCCCAATCGGATTGCCATCCTTTTGATCGGTGTAGTGCTGGCAACAGGATGCGGCATTGGTTGCGGTTCCCTCGCTGAATACATGGATCAATCAGTGCGCAGGGCGGATGAACTGGCAACAGTAGCCGGGCATCCGGTTCTGGCGATAATACCTTATCTCGTGACACTCGAAGACAGCGCCAGGATGCGGCGAAGGAAATGGATATTTGCAGGGGGCGCTGTTGGGTTGATTGTTACAGGAATAGCAGCGCTGCACTTCCTGTTTGGCCCGTTGAACATTCTTTGGATCAAGATTATGCGCCGTCTTTATATCGGTGTCTAATGCGACACGAGGGATTTTTTCATGATAATTAACCTATGGGCTCGGCAAACAATAACTTGGCATTCTTGCATCC
>MAXM01000103.1 GCA_001751015.1 Desulfobacterales bacterium C00003106 | reverse complement strand
TTAGAACGTCAGCGATTGATAGAAGCAAGTCTATTTGGAAATTTGGATCACGATTAGAACTGAATTTTTTGTGGAGTGGTATTGTTTCTAAAAGTATCAGTGGGGAAGCATTTTTTCTTTTAATGCCTCTATTTTTTCCTTCAATTGCGTGGCGTCTTGTTCCGCCTTTTTTTCGAGCGCCAGCCTATAATACTTCATGGCCGTTTCAGGAATACCCGCTTCAATATATGCATCGGCGAGATGCTCTAATATAATGGGATCTTCAGGAACAAGTTCCGCTGCTTTCTTAAGCCAGATCGTGGCCTTGTCAAAAAAGCCCTTTTTGAAATAGACCCATCCTAAGCTGTCCATGAAATACCCGTCGCCGGGTTTCAATTCAAGGGCGGTTTTGACCAGTTCTTCTGCTTCATCCAGGTTTGTCCCAATATCTGCGTATGTATATCCAAGGTAATTCAAGGCGGTTGCATGCTTGGGGTCCAGTTGAATAACCTGCTTCATCTCCTTGATGCTCAGATCCTTTTTGTCCATCATGTCATAGACTACTCCGAGACGGAAGTGAAGGTTAGTGTTTTCAGGCGCAATCGAGAGTCCCTTGTTAAGGGATGCAACTGCTTTAGTGTAGTCCTCTTTCTCTTCATATAGCGACCCGAGATACAAGAAGAACTCCGGCTGATCGGGTTTTGCCTCTGTTGCAGACAAGAGTGTTTCTATTGCCTTATCGGTTTCTTGCTCCTTTTGGTACAGGTAGGCGATTTGAACAACTGCGTTTACAAAATAGTTCGATTCTGCAGGGATCATCTGATAGTAATTGATGGCTTTCCCGTTCTCCTCTTTTCCTGAACAAGCAAGCCCGAGAAAATATAGGATTTCGGAATCTTGAGGTTCCTCTTTTATCAGGATCTCAAGGAATTGTATCGCCTCGGCGTATTTATTCTGATCAAGGTAGATGAGAGCGATCTGTTTGACAACGTGTGAGGCGTTATTGGTCCGGTCGATAAGTTCACTGAAACCCTTCCTGGCCTTCCCGGCGTCGCCGGATATCAGATAATAACGGTTGAGCCCGACAGCCGCCCGCAGATTGTCAGGGTTATTTTTGAGTATCTGTTGATAGGTCTCCACCACCATATCCCGATCATCTCTGTCCTGATATATGCTGACGAGGTCGAACAAAGCGGGTTCAAAGCGTGGATTCAGTTCCAGGGTTTTCAGAAGGTGGAAGATCGCCTTGTCGTATTCCTTGAATTCCATGTACGCTTTTCCAATAAGATAATGGCCCTTGATCGATTCCCCATTAAGTTCTATAGCCTTTTTCAGGACTTTTATTGCGTTTTCGGATTCCCCTTTCTGCACGTAAACAGATCCCATAAGCAGATAACCGTTTTCGTTGTCAGGGTTCCCGGAAATTATCTCCTTATAAGTATCAATTGCTGCTTCGTATTCCCCAAGGGTTTCGTGAAGTCCCGCAATAAGCGTGAGTACTCTGACATCATCGGGGTCTTTTTCCAACATGCTCTCAGCGACTGTTATGGCATCGTTGTATCGCCGCTGGCCGATGTAGATTTGTGTCAATTCAATCCTGAGAAAGAGAGATTCAGTATCCTTTTGTATGGCTGTCTGAAGAGATTCAACAGCCCTGTTGATCTCGCCCTCCCTCAAGAAAAGCTGGGATCGGGTATAATGATAATACGGGCTCTCCGATGGCGGAGTATCGAGTTCCGCTCTTGTTCTGCCTGAAGATTTCGGCCTGGGCGCTACTGTGCAGCCAAAAGAGAACAGGAGGACAAGAAGGACCGTGATGAGTATCTTGTGTCTGTGTATTTTCATGAAAACAACGAGATTAGGATATCCTTCATTCTGCGGTTAATGCTTTTCCTCTAATTAATGCTCGCACCTTCTTCAGGATCTTGTCTTCGATACGATTCAAAATCAGGAATTTCCTGTCTGAAATAGTCTCCTATTTTCCTGATTATGTTTTTTTCAATCTGCCTTATTCGTTCTCTTGAGATGTGATATTTGTCACCAAGTTGCTGAAGAGTTGCGGGTGAATCAGCAATGATACGGTTATCCAGTATTTGCAGTTCCCTTTTGTTCAAGCGCTTGCGAAATTCTTCCAATCGCGCACCGAGTATCCGTTTGATTTCTTCCCTGGCGACTTCACTTTCCGCCGATGCGTTCGAGGCGGGGAGTAAACTGATTCGTTCGGATTCCGAGTCGTCTCTGATCGGTGCATCAAGAGAGACCTCCCAGCCATTCAGGCGCTGTTCCATATCAATCACCTCTCCTTCTGTGACTCCGAGATTTTCGGAAAGAAGTTTCGGACCAGGGGAAAAACCCATAGAGATGAGTTTTTGCTTTTCTTTCCCCAGCTTAAAGAAGAGTTTTCGTTGTGCCTGAGTTGTCCCGATTTTGACAAGACGCCAGTTGTCCATTATGAACTTGAGAATATATGCCTTGATCCAGAATGAGGAATAGTAGGAGAACTTGATTCCTCTATACGGATCAAACTTGTTCAGCGCATGAATGAGACCCACGTTCCCTTCCTGGATAAGATCCATGAGATTCTGCATCCATATTCTTTGGAAGTCCATGGCGATCTTGACAACGAGTCTCAGGTTGGAGGTGATCATCTTATAGGCTGCATCGTTGTCGTTGGTCTCAGCAAAACGTATTGCGAGTTCCTTTTCTTCCTCTCTTGTAAGAAGCGGGTATCTGCTGATTTCCGACAGATAGTGCTGAAGGAGATCGCGTTTGACAAGGGCCTTGTCGGATTTTTGCGTCCCCTTTTTTTTGCCCGTATCCACACGGGAGTCATTTAGTGTCTTCTTGCGCATATCCGTCATGACATTTGAAATAGATCGATCCTGCCCCCAAATCCTTAATCAATAGGGTCTTAATCAATAGTAAATAATGCTAACAGATTGAAGG
>MAXM01000102.1 GCA_001751015.1 Desulfobacterales bacterium C00003106 | reverse complement strand
GTTTTCTGACTTTTTCCTTGAAGTTTGAGCAATCTCAGGTGACGTTGATACAGCTCATTAAATCGATTTACTTCTGTTGGGTTCATGGTATACTCCTTTTAAAAAGTGCCCGAAATTGGACAAGTATTGGAGTTATACACTATTTTTGATTTTTTTTCCGCCGCGTAGCGGCTTCGTCCGACAAGCTTCTTAAGGGTCTCATTCGACCATCAAAAATGGTGAAAAAATGGAATTCTCTACACTTTTTGTAGATTTCAGGTGGTTTTTGTACTTCTAAAGCTATATTTTAAAGCAGTTTTAGTGGCTGAATTGGTCAATTATTACTACACTAAAATATTTTTTATCAATTAACTCAATAAGTTATTTTTTGTAAAATCCCAATCGGGAAGATTCCGGTATAGGGTTACGATGAACAAGTCAGAACGATTGAAACAGAGGATGCTGGAGTTGGCGCGCAATCTCTGGTGGACCTGGCACCCGGAAGCGCTTGATGTGTGGCGCAGCATTGATGCCGGGCTTTGGCGCGAAAGCCGCCATTCACCTGTCGTATTCATGAAACGCCTCGGAAAAGAGCGCCTGGAAGAGGCGTGCAAGGATCCTTCACTGTGTATCAGGATACATAGGGTGTTTTCTGATCTTGACCGGTACATGGAATCGGCTTCCACTTGGGGATGCCTGCACGCAGGGCCTTTGCGTGCCCGGCCTGTAACATATTTCTGTGCTGAATTCGGTATCCACGAATCCCTGCCACTCTATTCCGGAGGACTTGGGGTACTTGCCGGAGACCACCTGAAAAGCGCGTCTGATCTGGGGATTCCCATGGTCGGAGTGAGTCTTTTCTATCGTGAAGGGTATTTCCGTCAACGGCTCTCTGAGGCAGGCGAGCAGATTTCAGACTACGAACTTTTCGATCCTGAAGACCTTCCCCTTGTCCGCGTCAAGGACAGGGACGGCAATCCCCTGACTATTGATCTCCCTATCCAGGGCGACAGAGTACAGATAGGCGCATGGACTGCCGCTCTTGGGAGGGTGCCGCTCTTTTTTCTCGACATGGAAAAGGCCTTCCGGGAAATGGGAATACAGGAATTGGGGCGCCGGCTTTACGGAGGTGATGAGGCAGTCCGGCTTTCTCAGGAAATAATTCTGGGAATCGGGGGGATGAAACTGCTGCTTTCCCTTGGAATCAAGCCGGGTGTCATTCATCTGAACGAGGGACACTGCGCGTTTGCTCCCCTGGAATACGCGCGGCACCTTACGGAAGAACACGGCATCTCTTTTGACAGTGCTCTAAAACAGGCGGGATCCCGCACTCTGTTCACGACCCATACATCCGTTCCCGCAGGCCACGACCGCTTCGCGTCAAGTCTGATCGACCGGATGCTTTGGCAATACAGGGGGTCTCTTGGCCTCGGGCATGAGGAATTCATGGATCTCGGAAGGGTCTATCCGGGGAATGCCGACGATCCCTTCTGCATGACGGTCCTTGCCCTGAAAACAGCGAGCAAATCGAATGCGGTATCTTCCATTCACGGTAAGGTCAGCCGCGAGATGTGGCGTGATCTCTGGCCGGATCGTTCTCCCCAGCAGATACCAATAGGCCATATAACCAACGGCATCAATGTGTTAGGCTGGCTGGCGCCATCAATGAAGCAGCTTTTTCACCAATACTTTCCCCCGGATTGGGAATCGCGCATCGGCGAGGAGAATACATGGCTGCATATCTACTCCATACCGGATGAGGAGCTATGGAACGTGATCGTTTTTCTCAAGACAAGACAGTTCAAATTCCTGCCGGGGGCCCCGCACCGCGCCCACCCGAAAGCCTCTCTTTCGGACCCACGGGCGCTGACCATAGGCTTTGCACGGCGATTTGCGGGATATAAAAGGGCCTGCCTCTTGTTAGACGACCCTGTGAGATTGTGGAGATTGCTTTCCGACTCTGATCGCCCGGTCCAGATTGCCTTTTCCGGAAAAGCGCATCCAAGAGACGATATCGGCAAGGCTCTGGTCAGGAAGGTATATCAATTTGTCACAGAGCCGCGTATTGCCGGAAAAGCTGTCTTTATTGAAGATTACGACATCAACGTATGCCGCCATCTCGTACAGGGGATCGATCTGTGGTTGAACACACCGAGGCAGGGATATGAGGCCTGCGGCACCAGCGGAATGAAGGTCGCCTTGAACGGAGGGTTGAATCTGTCTATTCTCGACGGATGGTGGCCTGAAGGGTACACCGGTAATAACGGGTTTGCCATCAGAGGTTCCAGAAACGAAAACAATGGGATACGGGATGAGCGTGACAGAGAAGCCGTGTTTGAGGCCCTTGAAAAAGAAGTCATACCGCTGTATTACAAGCAGGACGAGGATGGTGTGCCACGCGATTGGGTGAGAAGAATAAAGCAGGCCATGTGCACTCTTGGCTGGCGATTCAGCTCCGACCGGATGGTAAAGGATTATACCGATCACTGCTACAGGCCTGCGGCAGGGATATCGACGTGTGAAATGAATATTCCGTTCGTATGAAAAAAAGGGAATTTTAAAACACAAGCCCGGCATATCCCACAAAGCTGCTTCCCGGGCTCTTGTCATGGCTGGTTGCGTAAACCACCTTTTCAGCCTTTGTTGCGCCGAGTTTCAGGCCTGCCGCAATTGCCGTTGCCGCAGCGCCCGAACAGCAGACGTTCTGGTGTGTCAGTCCTTCGCTGATCACGCCTTCGGCATCCATTGCGATTATCCTGTCTATCACACGCCTGTCGTTTTCATTGCGAACCCAATCAAGGGCTTCTTCTCCCGTACCCTTAGGGGTAAACCCGTAGTTGTAGCCGTAATGAGTCAGGTCGGTTGACCCGATAACAACAATATCTATTCCAAGTTCCTCTGCTATTTCCACAACCCGTTGCCCAATCTTAAGAGATCCCGCGACAGGCGGAACCCCCATCGTGACGATCCCTGCATCCGGGAAAAAATACTTGACAAAAGGAAGCTGCAGCTCGATCGTGTTGTCTTGAGAGTGTCTTGCAGCGGTCTCTATGATGAACGGAAACTCCGCACACAGTCTTTGGGCGAGTCCCTGATGGATCTCCAGATCGCCGAGCGGCGTGTTCCATAAGCCTTGCTTCATGATATAGTTGCCGCTCGCAGGACTCAGGTGCATCCCGAACAGAACGACCGCATCGGGACTATTATGCCTCAGGCAGTTGATCACATTGCAGGCTATCTGCCCCGAAAAAAACCACCCTGCATGAGGGACTATGCCTCCCACCCTTTTCAGATCAGGAGAAGAAAGGGGCAGACTTTTGTTCACATAACCTTGTATCTCCTTCCGACACTCTGATGAACCTGCCGGATACCAGCTCCCCGCAAAGTCAGGCATTCGTATATCCATCACATTTTCCCCTTTATTCCTATAGATGGTTACATCACAATATTATTTATCAAAAATATACCACTATCCCGTTGCCATCACAACTCGTTATCCTCTTTTTAGAACGTTTGGCGGGAAATCAGGCGATGTCCAGGCCGCAGTGTCTCGCTGCGCTCTCATCCAGGATTCTTGAAAGTCCGCCTTTTTCTTCGGGTAGATAACCTAATACCTTCTGCCACACCTCTTCATCTTCCATGCAGAAATAGACGCATACGTCCGGAGCTGTTGCCTTGATCCATCCAACAATTGCGCGATAGATCTCTATGCGCAACGGTTTGAAATAGCGCATTTTTTTGTCTATGCCCCGGATAAACTCGCCAAGCAAAAGCCTTGAATCAGGAAAACGCCTCTGGATGATCGGTTTAAGGGAAGGGATAAACCTGAAGCTTCCAATGCTGATCCAGACAATATTTTCAGGGTCCACTGATTCAAAGAGGCGTCTGATAACCTGCCGGTAGTCTTGCCTCCATCCATCGTATATGACCAGGGGGTCAAAGTGAAACGCAAGAGGGTATCCCCATTTTTCGGCGCGGGCCGCTGCATCCAGTCTTGCGTCAAGGGATGTGGTGCGGCGTTCCTCTCTTTTTATCACAGCAGGGGTATTCAGAGACCATGCCATGATCGTCTTGCGGTTGTGAGAAAGATGCGCAAGGCCTTCTATGGCCACGGTTTTTGTCTTGAGTTCCAGCACAGCGTGGTCTTGTCCGGCAAATGTAGAGACAAGCGCACCGGAAAGGGGGAGCAGAGATTCCCATATAAGGCTGTCCGTGAACTCGCCTGTTCCGATCCTGTGAAACGGGCAGGCATCTGTCCGCAGTCTGTTGAGTTCGGAAAACATCTCATCATGGTTTACAAAGACCTGGAGCACCGGAGGGTTGAAGTATGCCTGGAGGATACAATAGGCGCAATCCATTGAACAGAAGGTCCCGATATGGAGTATCTGATAGCCGCAACAGATGTATGAGGATGTCCCCGGGCAGGGCCGGAGAAAACGCCCCCTGTTCCTTGTAATAAAAAGCGTGCGCTTCCCTTCCGCAATCGGGTCTCCGGCCTGCTGTACAGCATCATATACGGACGTGACGTCCGAGACCGTCATCTGCGGGACGCCCGGAGAGCTTTCGCAGATTTTTTGGACCACGGGAAGGCCGGAAACCGTGTCGTCTATGAAGATCCTGGATAATTTCATTAATCGAATTCTTCGCAATTGATAAGGAACGGGGCCGAAATAATTTCCCCATTATATACTTCAGACCATCCTTGCCCGATCTCAAATCCCAAAAACCTCAAAATAGCTTGATAATCCAGTTTTTGTGATTTGAGATCGAACAAAGGTGGCCTGAAGCTGTGATGCATAGTTGTGGAAGTTATTTCGTCCCCGTTCCTAAATGTTTATGACACGTAGTACCGGATCCATATCATTTTCTGTTTCTGGTTATGCTCGGGGTCTACGGAAGTGGAAATAATGCCGGATTAACCATTTACTCGCGAGTCAACACTTCTAAGGAAAGATGTGATACCATTGGTTCAAAGTCACGGTCATTATGCAACAACGTGATACCTTCAGAAATGCAATAAGTACCAATAATGACGTCGATAGTCTTTCTGACAGTTACTCCTTTTTTTCGCAGCAACCTGTAATTTTGGGCACTCTGCAAAGCAATTTCATATCCTCCAATTTCTCGAAACGGAAGGATGTTCAGGCAGGTTTTTGCAACTTCAAAGTCATCATCTGAACGAAACCCCTGTAGAACTTCAGCTAAAATCAAGTCACCGATCAGAATAGGAACGTTTGAAAGCAAATCATCAAGCAGATCGGTTTGCCAGTTTCGTAGTCCGTTAAAATAATCGATCCAAACGGAGGAGTCGACCAATATCATTGATTGAGCCTCATCTTATCAAGGTCATCATCCCATTTTAGTTTGCCTCGTAAGCTTTTTATGCGTTCTTGTTTTTTGACCTGGATTATAAGGCGTAACCCACTTTCGACCACGGCCTTTTTTGTTTTTAATGCGCTGACTTTCATGGCTTCGGCCATTAATGTGTCATTGATGACAATATTGGTTCGCATAACACCTCCTGTGTGTATATATTTATAACAATATACACACCATCAACCTAAAATGCAATGCAAAATTCAACAGAAAAATAGGCTCTCTTATTTAGACACATCATAAAGATAATGATCATGATGCTCTGCAAGATCTTTAATACCAGTTTCTACAGCAACTTTTCGTAAATCAAAAAGCGGGTCTTTACCTTTTTTAACACTCACCTTTTTTCTGCTTTCTTTCATACCTGTCTTTAAACAATGTATTATCT
>MAXM01000101.1 GCA_001751015.1 Desulfobacterales bacterium C00003106 | reverse complement strand
GTCCATCAAGACCCGCGGCGTTGCGTTGAATGTCACAATGAGGATGACCCGGTTGCAGGGTCTTAAAAGAGGGTTGCTGAGCAGGGGATAGTCCAGCA
The DNA here is from genome assembly GCA_001751015.1 of Desulfobacterales bacterium C00003106. Taxonomy (GTDB): domain Bacteria; phylum Desulfobacterota; class Desulfobacteria; order Desulfobacterales. The sequence continues at coordinate 2,924 of MAXM01000101.1, read as the reverse complement.
GATCCTGTGGCCCGCTGCGTCCCATCTGAAAGGTGATCTCGAAGACAGAGTGTCTCTGGTCGGTATGGGTTACTTCAACACTCTGTAGTGCTTCCATCAGCATCAGAGGTGCAGGTACCGGAACCGTAGGTCCGATCAATAGTGTTAGATGAATGCCAAGCAGGTTCATGTTTTACCTCTTTAGAATTGTGGTACAGGCACGCGCAGAATGCGTCCCGGTTCGATCAAATCAGATGGATTTATTGTGTTATTGGCATCACAGATGCGCCAGAACTGCTCGGGATCGCCCAGTGTGCGGGCTGTGATCAGATCAAGGCGGTCTCCCTGTGTTACAGTGACCTCGACTAACAGCGGCATGTTCTTACCGTCAGGTAGAAAACGTCGCCGTTTGTAGGTAATGATCCTGCCATCTGTGGTGGTAAGTGATGCATCTTCCAATGGGTAATAGCGGCTTGTATGTTCGAACATGTGTTTAAGGATTACGGTGGGTATTGGGGGTGAAGATGTCAATTCCGACGATTGCGCCTTTGATCAGGCGGGGGAGTTTGGAAATGTGGTCATGGGTATTGGATTCTCCTTTAAATTATTTTTTGTCTTTCCTGTGAATTATTGGGATTAGTGTTGCCGGACGACGTGTATAGGGCATATTATAATGACTGGTTCATTTAGTTAAGATCAATAAAAACATCCATGCAGGAATGCATAATATATTTTCTCTCTTTTCAAATAGGTTCTTTGTAACCAAAACTCCAAAGATCAGATCATCAGCATCCATAAAATACTTCAGATTTTTCAGATCATGGTTATAGATGTGATTCTGATATTTGACCTCGATCGGTACAATCTTACTATTTATTTCCAGAACTATATCCACTTCATGCTTTTGCTTATCCTTGAAGTATGAGATATTCTTAAAATCCGGCAATCTCCTGAACTCTTTTATTGATATAAGGTTTGAATCGATGACAGATTCTACTAGCAGCCCGATATTCTCGTTTGCTATATCACGAATCTTTAGCAGGGAATTCCTGAGTCCTGAATCGATTATAAAGAATTTTTTGTTTGATCGTATCTGTTTTTTCACATTTTTTGAATAGAGAGGGAGACTTCCTATCAGATAAGAGCATTCCAGATAATAAATCAGATTTATGACTGTGTCCGTACTGATTGAAAGAGTCTGTGCGATCTTATTAAACGATGTGATCTGGCAGTCGTTCTGTGCGATGTAGAGCAGGATTTTCTCAAGGTACTGCGGGTTTTTTACCCGGTAAAGCACAGCAATATCCCGATAGACGGTCTTTTCAATCACATCGCTAAGAAGTGTATCCTGCCATACCCGGATATCCTTTTCTTTAAAATATTCTGGATAACCACCAGCTAACAGATATTCATTGAAATACAGCACAAGTTCATCCTGAAACTGTGTCAGATCGAAAAAGAGATCATCCATGTCTATGTGAAAAATATCTCTATCTGCATAAGATTCAAGTAAGTCGCTCCTGCCGCTTAGTTTGATGAATTCCGTAAAATTCAGGGGCATTATCTTTATCTCAGTAATCCTGCCGACCAGAGATTCTTTTGAGAATTTTAAGAGGTGTGTGGCGCTTGAACTGGAGATTATAAATTTGATATTATATTTCAGATCATAATATTTTTTAAGCCAGAGATTCCAGTTCCTTAAAAAATGTATCTCATCAATGAAAATATATAGTCTTTCAACATCTCTCACCGGCTTTCTGACAATCTTTTCAAGATATTCATCTATTATCATCCTTAAAGGATCAACCATCGTCATGGTCAGAGGATCATCCATCGTAACGAACAGGATATTCTCCTTCTGCACGCCGCTCTGAATGAGATGATCTACCAACTGATACATAAGTGTGGTCTTCCCAACACGCCGCGGGCCGATGATCGCGGTAATACGCTCCTTGTTAAGCAGATTCACAAGTTCAGCGAACTCATCCCTGCAGTCTGGCTGCAGGAAAACCCGGGGAACTGCACCGGTTCTCCACCATTCATTTACCTCTTGCAGGTATCGTATGGGTTCCATAGGGATTGTTATTATTGTTAGATCTTATATGGGTTTCTATTGTATTCGGCAAAATGACGGAATTTTGTCGAATGGGATCGATATATGATTAGTTGTTATTTGAATAGGGTGTTGCCATCTATATATTCGAGATGACAGCTTCTCTGTATATGCTATGTATTGTATCGTGATATAGTACAATAGATCGCATTCAAGCGAATGTGTCCCAGAAATACCTCCAATTTAGTCGTTATTCGTGAGGAATCCCCAACATATTAGCTAGATCGATCCCAGGGATGGAGCTGCGGTACTGCACTATTAAAGGGACTAGGTCTTGTTCGATCATCTCAAGGTATCGGCATCGGGAGAGTTTAAGAACAGACTCTAAAATGGAGGTGGTCTATTGCTATTATCCACGAGGCGCAGGAGTGCAAGTAAGACCTTGGATTTCTAATCATAGGATGTGCAAGCCCCGCACAATTAGAATGCTTATCCCAAAAAAAGCATTAAACTGTAATGGATGTATCCACTTCAAATCTAAGGGTAACTGACAGGATTTTGAAATAGAAAGCCTGCTTATGCACTTGATTTAGATAATCCTAAAGTGCATTTTACCCTGATTTTTGAAGGGGATACTAATGGATGGATTACTATGACTAGGCTAATGACCTGACTAAAAACAAAATCCTCCCTTCGGTCGGATTTTCTTGACCGACATTCCGGAGGAATGGAGGATTAGAAAATGTGAACAGAGTGAGCATTTTCGATATATCAAGTTATTCTAATACCAAAGATATATAATAGAGTATCTATTAATTAGTACCAAAAAGACCACATGATCCTTTCTATAAGCCAGTATACGGAGACCCAAATATTTGAACTTTACCAATCC
>MAXM01000100.1 GCA_001751015.1 Desulfobacterales bacterium C00003106 | reverse complement strand
GGCCTCTGCTGCTTCCTTGAAATTCTCTTCTGCTTCATGGTCGCCCGGGTTGCGATCCGGATGGTATTTCATGGCCAGTTTGCGGTATTGGGACTTTATGGCCGGCTCGCCGGCGGTTCTGTCCACCCCTAGTATTTCATAATAGTCTTTCTTTATTGTCATCAGTTTTTCCTGTTTGGAACGGTGACGAAATAACTTTCCCAAGTAGGCGCATAGAGTTGGGTCAAATTTGCTCGATCTCAAATCACAAAAGTTGAAGGAATAGCAAGCTATTGGGATTTGAGATCGGGCAAAGGTGGCCTGAAGCTGTGATGCATAGTTGTGGAAGTTATTTCGTCGCCGTTCCTTTTTATTTATGGTCAAGCCCTTTGGTTAGCTCACGTATAGACCTGTTGAGAAGATTTTTCAAGCATGATCGGACCAGCAGGATACGTGGTTCGGAGTCTATACGTAGATACAGAAACTTGCCTGTAGGGCTTTTGGAGCCTACCTGTATGGTTCTTTGTTTGCTCATACTTTCCCCCTGCAGGCTGATTTCTATTGCCGGGGGCGCCAGACCGAAATCGGACAGCATTCCTTCCTCGAGACGTAGTTCATCTATACGTGGTTCCGAACCGAGCATATCCAATATCGATTCAACAAGTTCCTTTTTTCCTTTTTCCCTGAACGGATCCGTCAAAACCCAGTCTGCGGATTCTTTTTTGAGTACAAGCGTTGTTTTGGAATTCCTTATGCAAAGGTCTTCTATCTTTTCTCTCTCCAGATCAAACAGTCTCCTTGAATTGGCAAGCACGTCCGCTTCTTGCTGTTTCCAGCGGATTTCATAAAAACAGTAAAAAGCGCCCAGAACGGCCAATACAAGAGCAAGGGCAGCTATCTGCCTTCCAATCAATTGACAGCCTTTCGCCTGTAATGCAGCACAATAACTCCTGTCAGCAATACCGCCCCAGGCAGGAGTACCACGCAAAACCAGAAGACACCCTTTGCTTCGAGAGATGAAAGGACCACCGGAGCAAAGACTATGCTTTGGGGACGTATTGCAATAAGGTCCTCTTCCTGTGCAAGCCAGCTAAGTATGTTCATAAAAAGATACCGGTTTCCTGACAGATTAAAGGACCCGTTTGAAGCAAAGTCCGAATCTCCAAACACGATCATGCGTGATGTCGCCCCTTTTTTGTCTTTGTCTCCACATTCAACCTCAGAAAGAACGGCAATGGGAACCGGCCCCTGGCTGTCCTCTTGCGGGTCAAATGACGCCATGCCTTGCCTGAGTTTTTCAAAATCCGTTTCCGCCCAGCTTTTTGCCCCTGTAAAGGCGACCTCTGTGACTTGATTCTGTTTGCCAATGGCCGAAATCGATCGCACGGAAGGAAAAATCGATGCCGTGACAAAGTCCTGCATAACCGGATGATCCGCATATTCCGACACGATAGGAGTGAGATAGTCTGTTCCGAAAATACTGCTCAACTTGTCCACTATGATGTCATTGCCCACGCCGATTCCGTATGGTTTCAACAGGCTGGAAACCCCGGTTTTTGTCTCAGGCTCTACGAGAATAAGGACGTTCCCCCCCCTGCGCATATATGTATGAAGCATTTCTGCTTCTTTTTCAACAATCATGGCAGTTGGGCCGGCAACTACGACGACCGCCGCATCCACGGGAACTTCCGTGCACCGCATGAGAAAAAGATCCTTTGCGCAATAGTTCTGAGCCTCTATTGCATCCCTCGCAGCGCTGTATCCTGCTTTTGATATGTCTTTGATAGACCTTTCTCCATGACCTGTAATAAAATATACTGTCTTTCTGCTGCCTCGTAGTACCCGGAGAATGGCGTTGGTCAGTTTCTCTTCGGTTGTAGCAGTAATTCTTTCCGCCCTTTCGCTGCTTTCTATGAAGGCGGCGTCGTAGGAAGTACACTTGAGACGCTTTGCCTTTCCGGGGAAACGATCCGGATCGATCAATTCAAAGGATAACATCCGACAGTGGTAGGCATATTGATCAAGAAGACCCTTTGCTTTTTTCCATTCAGGCCCGGATTGCTGAAAAAAGGCGGTCACGTGAATAGGAAGATCCACCTTTTTCAGTACTGTCAGACTATGTTTAGAAAGAGTGTAGCGTTTGGTTGACGTAAGGTCATAACGCCTGTGATGCCTGTCTGAAATGGCCTGTACAAGGACAAGTACTCCCAGGAAAAGGAAGATCAGAAAAATGGTGTTTGCCCTGTATCGGGTAGATCGTTTCAGGAGATAGTCCCGGATCTTCCCAATATTGCCAAAAAAACAGATTATAATACAGACCGCGCCGGCTAACTGCACAACCCACAGCATGTTCAGAAAAAGGCCTGCACAGTATGCCGCTGACGAGCCCAGCAACAGCGCAAGCCCTGCGTATCCCAGGATATGATAAAGGGTTTTCCGATTCACCGTTGCCAACGTTTCAACGCCAATGACCGAATAGCGATAAAGAGAAAAAGAACTATGAAATCAAAATAATACATGATGTCGCGCGTGTCGATAATACCCCTTGAGAAGTTGTCAAAATGTTCAAAAAGCGACAGTTGTGTCAGCATCTTTCCCCAGCCTGGTCCCATAACCATTTCGCACCATCCCAGAAGCCAGAACATGAGGAGGGCTCCGAACGATCCCACCGCGGCCAGAAGCTGGTTGTCTGTGAATGATGAAAACATCAATCCCATGGCAATAAATGCGGCGGCGAGCAGTGAGAGCCCTGTGTAACCCGCGATGATAGTGCCGGCATCCGGCGTCGCATATTTGTACAGGATGGCAGGGTAAGCGCAGGTCGAAGATATCATAATGAGAAGGATTGTAAACGCTGCAGCGAACTTTCCCAGTAATAGCTCCACTTCCCGCAAGGGATAGCTTAAGATGAGTTCAAGTGTCCCTGTCTTTTTCTCCTCGGCAAAACTTTTCATTGTAATAACCGGCACCAGTAACAGGATGAAAATGCCTATGTTTTCAAGGGTCGGTTTCAGGACCATTTCCGTGATATTGAGATCTGCTGCATACTCCATCTGGGACGCCTGCATGCTGATAATGCTGAAAACGGCAAAGGAACTGTAAAAGACATACCCGGACAGCACCAGAAAGACGGCCAGAACCACATACGCCATGGACGATGTGAAATAGACATAAAGCTCCCGTTTCCAGATGGTGTATATATTTCTCATAGTCGAAACCTTACATCACCTCTCCCTTGTGACGAGGCGCAGGAAGATATCTTCCAGGGTAGGCCGGATCGTCCGCATCTCCAGAAGAGGCCATCCTGCGGTGACAACGGACCGGGACAATGAATCGCGAATTTTAGTTTCCTCCGGCGTCTCGACGGTATAGCGGCCGATTCCTGTTTCCTGATCAAATTCCGAGTAAATGGACCTGACCCCGGGGATGGTCCCGAGTCTTGAGGTTATCTCAGCTTCCGGACCCTTGATTTCGAGAAAAACCTTGGAGGCGCGACGTCCTGCAAGACGTTCAGGAGTATCCACGGCCACGATGTGCCCGTTATTTATGATTGCCACGCGTCCGCACATCATGCTGACCTCGGGAAGGATATGACTGCTCAGAATCACTGTTTTTTCCCCGGCAAAGCCCATGATCAACTTTCGAATTTCTGTAACCTGCTTGGGGTCGAGGCCTATTGTAGGCTCGTCAAGGATAAGGACCTGGGGGTCAAAAAGCATGGCCTGGGCGATACCAATACGTTGCCGAAACCCCTTGGACAGGTTCGCTATAATACGATTTCCGACTTGTGTCAGACCACACTGATCAAGTACTTTTGCGACCTCTTTTGTTATGTTTCTCGCTGCAATTCCTTTTATGCTTGCAGCAAATTTGAGGTAGGCCGTTACCGGCATTTCATTGTAAACGGGTACATTTTCAGGCAGATAGCCCAACCGCCTTCGAACCTCTATCGATTCGTCAAAGACATCGAAGCCTGCTACATGAGCAGAACCCGATGTGGCGGGAAAAAGACCGGTCAGTATCCTGATCGTGGTTGTCTTGCCGGCTCCGTTGGGGCCAAGAAAACCGAGAATTTCTCCCTTCTTCACATGAAAGGAAACGTCCCTGATTGCTGTGATGGGACCAAATTGCTTTGTCAGATTTTTTACCTCAATCATGATTCTGCTTATCTGCCCCCCTCCCTCCCCATCCTGATCATCCCCTGGCAGGAGGAGGATTTGGGATCGCCCTAAGACGATATGTTGAGCTTTACCCTGTTTTATGATATACCTTCACCTAAATAATTGCACGGCGTTATCGGTCAAAATCCTCGACAACGTACCCCAATGTACGCC
>MAXM01000099.1 GCA_001751015.1 Desulfobacterales bacterium C00003106 | reverse complement strand
GAAAGACCCTGAGTGAAACAGGTGTGGAACGTCCAAAGACCTTTGGGCCGATCCTTTACGCCCATCAAGGGGCTTTCATTGAAACAGATTTTCCTCTTCCTTCCATTCAGGTGGAACGCCACACCGCAGGGGCTTTCCACTCTGGTCCGGCGACCGGAACAGCCGGGCGTCTCCTCGTCCTGGAACACGACGAGGATGAGTTGTCCCACCTTGCTGTCGTGGATACGCCTGATCTGGACAGCGTTGAAAGGGAAAACAGCGAGATTGCTGAAGACCTTTCGCTCCTTGCCGATGCCGTGGTTTTTGTGACAAGCCAGGAAAAGTACGCGGACGAGGTGCCGTACCGGTTCTTTCTGAGGATAACCGGTGCAACAAAGCCTTACTTCTTCCTGCTCAACAAGGCCGATGATCAGCTTGTCGAAGAAGAAGTCATAGACACCCTCAAGGGCCAGGGGATAGCGCTTCAAAGAAACCGGGTCTGGACTATTCCCTACGCCCCGTCTCAGCCCGGCCAGTGGATTTCCGAATATTCCGCGTTCCGCGATTTTGTCCGTGTCCTTTCAGAGGAGTTTTCGATCACAAGACTGGAGGGATTGCGGAAGGAGTTTGCTTTAAGGCGTGCCAGCGGATTGAAAACAGACCTTGGCCGACTCCAGGATATCCTTGCAGAAGAAAACCGTGCGGTCCGCGAGTGGCGGAATAAGCTGGACGCCCTTTTCCAGGAGACCTCCGAGGGGCTCATTAGAGAGCAGAAGGAGAGTTTTAGGGCGGATAATCGGGAATACATCCAGAGGGAAATCAGGAAGCTCTTTACGAAATACGATGTCCTGGCCAAACCACGCCGGTTCATCCGGGAACTCTTTGCCACAGCATTCGGGTTGCTTGGGTTCCGCAAGGAAGATAGTCACGAGAATCACAAGGACGCCCTTCTGAAAGTGCGTCAGAAGACCGACCTGACCCCGGTCCAGAGAGCGATTCAAAGATTAAATCGTCTGGTTCTTGAAAGACTCTCGCCGGCAGATGAGACCTCGCCGCTTTTTCTGAGGCTTCGTGAGGCGGGCAGGGCCGTCAAAGACGAAGAGATAAAGGAGCGTGTCTGGAAGGAACACGACCTCCTCGACGAATGGCTGGAACAGACATTCCAAAAGCTTGCCCAAGAACTTCCCCGACACAAGAAATGGGGCATCTACTCCACGTCCGCCCTGTGGGGGGTTCTTATTCTCTCCTTTGAGGTTGTGGCAGGAGGTGGTTTTACGGTCCTCGATGCGGTTATTGACTCAGTCCTTGGGCCGTTTGTGACCAAGGGAACAGTGGAGCTTTTTGCCTATCATGAGATCCGGAAGATCGCCCGGGAACTCGCAAGGCGCTATCAGTCCGGTCTTGTTTCTGTTGTCCGGGAGCAGCGGGACAGGTACGAACAGGCGCTTTCGTCTCTCGTGACGCCACGGGAAACACTGGAATCGCTGCAGGCGTTGCGTTCAAACATCGGGAATCCCGGACTGTGAAGAAAAGAGCATGACACATCCTGTTTGCCGGCTACAAAAGGATCTCGATCAAGTCCTTGATCTGCTTGACAGACATTCTCTTTTTTCCTTTACAGGCGAAGAGAGGGAATCCATCAGGACAAGAGTTAAAGACCTTGCCGGAAAACTCGCCTCCATTGAAGGGGGCTTTCTCACCATAGGGCTGATCGGTGGAACCGGTGTGGGAAAATCGAGCCTCATGAACGCGCTTGCCGGTTCCGATATCGCCTCAACGAGCCATCGACGACCCCATACGGAGCAGATTCTCATATACAGATACGCAGAGGTCTTGCCGCGCGCTCGGGGTCCACATGGAACAGGAGACGGTCCGGATCTCCCGCCACCCGCCCTTCCGTTGACGGATGCCCCCCTGCATGAGATCACCCACCAAAGCAAGGCCATCGAGCAGATCATTCTTTGTGATCTTCCTGACTTTGACAGCCTCAAGGGCGAACACCGCCAACATGTTCTGCGATTCATGGAACACCTCGATCTTCTGGTATGGGTCACGTCCCCGGAGAAATATGCTGATTTGCGTTTCTACGAGTTTCTCCGGCAGGCGCCCAAGGCCAAACAGAATTTTTACTTTGTCTTAAACAAGGTAGATCTCCTTTTTCGGGGCGAGACCATGGAAAAGGGCTATGAGCAGATGGCGATCGTGGCCGGGAGTTTTCAGGAACACGTCAGGGAGAGCCAAATTGACGATCCGGTCATGTATGCCCTGTCAGCCCGGGATGCGGCTCACTCTGATCAACCCGCCCCATGGAACCAGTTTTCGGCTTTCAGGCAACAGATATTCCAGCGGCGGGAGATGAAGCAGATCACGGCCATCAAGGCGGCCAACCTGGACGAGGAGGTCCGGCAGGTCCTTTTGGTTCTTGAAAAGGAGGTGCGGAACTTAGAGGGGTTTGAACGGATTCTTGACGGTTCAGAAAAAGAGATGGAGCAACACCGCCTCAAGTGGGTGGAGGCCGGACAACAGGCTATTGATCTTTGGCTCGGCAAGTACGTCAGGAAAGACATCCTCTCATACCGGGCTGATCCTGATTGCCTTGTAGGTCCGGGCCGCGCTCTCGCTGTGATACTTTTGCAATTAGAGAAGCGGATTACAAGAGAAGAGGGCGGCCCGGCCCCTCTTTCTTCCCCTGTCCCTTCCGAGGAGATCGCTCTTACGTTTCAAAGGCATGCCAAATGGCTGGAAGACCGGCTCAATCATCGTATCCTTCGCATGAACCTGCCTTCTTCATTCCGGGACCGGCTTCAGGAGATCACAAATGTTAAACAGACCTCCGAAGACCTGGCAGAGCGTTTTTCTCACGTTGCGGCATTGCGTGCAACTGAACTCCCCTTGCCTTCCCTGCGAGGATTCAAGGTCGTGCAGGTCTGCCTTTACTCGCTGCTTTGCGCTTTTCTTCTTTTGTCCATGGGGGGTGAGACAGAGTGGCAGGCGGTCTTTTCGAATCCGGGGGTGTCCACGATCCTTGGTGTTTTTCTTTCGGTCATTCACACCTTTTTCAGCGCCAAGGGATTTGCCGCGTTGGGAAGCTATGCCCTGATCAACCTCTTTTTTGCGTGTCGTTTTTATCGACGCTACAAAAAGCTCTCGCGACGTTCCGCTGAAAGGATCATAGAATCCCTGAAAGGGGAACTCTTGCAGGTATGGGAAGAAAGAATCGACGCGCTTTTTCAAGGCCTGAAAGAGTTGAGGACCCACATCAGATCCCGGATATCGGCACATATAACCACCACAACGCAAGAACCCATGCAGCGCCCCAGCACCAAATGAAGCAGATGAAGGCCGATACGGTCATGAGCGTGACAGCCGTTCTGATATCCGTGCTTTCGATCAATCGCACAGCCTCCCCTATATAGGGCTTTTCAACAAGCCGACCGTCATAGAAATTAGGGCCGCCCAGTCGGATGCCAATAGCCCCGGCAAAAGCGGCCTCCGGAATGCCCGCATTGGGACTGAGATGTTTGCTTCCATCTCTAAGCAGAGTTTTGATGGTGCGAAAGACCGGTCGCCGCATGATCAGTGCGGCAAGGGATATGACGACGGCTGAGATACGCGCAGGCAGGAAGTTGGCGGCATCGTCAATGCGCGCGGCAAACCAGCCGAACTCCCTGTAGCGCTTGTTTTTATAGCCAATCATGGAATCCAGCGTATTGACCATCTTGTACGCCATTGCCATCGGACCTCCACCGAGGACGGCATACAAGAGCGGAGCGATCACTCCGTCCACCAGGTTTTCGGCCACTGTCTCTACAGCGGCGCGAACCACGCCTGCTTGATCCAGGGGTGTCACATCCCGTCCCACGATCATGGAAAGCCGTTTCCTGGCAGAGGGAAGGTTATCATCTCTTAACGCCGCATAGACTGCAAGAGCTTCTTTTCTTAACGATTTTACGGACAAGGCGTAAAAAATGAGTACTGCGTGCAGCGCAAAGGCGCAGACCGGATGGACTGAGTGCGCGGCCATCACGGCAGCCGTGCAGACAAGCCATGTGCCGGGCACAAGAAGGAGGGTCATCAAAGACCCTGCTTTCTTTTCGGAAAAACGGGTCTTGCGAAACCACTTTTCCGAGAAGTTGATCCATCTTCCCATCAGGCGGACAGGGTGGGGCAGGTTTTTCGGATCGCCGACTATCAGGTCCAGGGTAAAGGCAGCCGTAAGTATCCATGGGCAGGGAAAGGCGCTCATGTCAATATAATACGCTCCTGATGAGTTCCGCGCAGGTCCTGTTGGCCGCGGGGCTTTTCAGAGCAATGCGAATAAAACGATCAGAAAGGCCGGGAAAGTTGGAGCAATTCCTGATCAATATCCTGTGGTCGCACATCAGTGAAAAAAGGTCATTGGCCTTTAAGGTCCCATTTAACCTGAACAGAATGAAATTGATCGCGCTCGAAAAGGGTGCAACGAGGTCGAGTCCCTGAAGATATCCAATAAAGGCCTTTCTTTCCTTCTCAACAAACCCGGCCACATGGTCCACAAACTCCTTTTGTGACGCAAGGAAGGTTCCTGCAACTTGAGCCGGCCGGTTGACGCTCCAGGGTTGTTTGAAGGGCTGGAAGGCGTGGATGATCCGGGGTCCGGCGATCAAAAACCCCAATCTGAGGCCGGGCACGGCAAATATCTTTGAAAACGAATGAAGGACGACTATATTTCCTGCTTCAGAATCTATCAGGCTTTCAGTCTTCCAGTCAGGGATAAAAGGGAGATACGATTCGTCGATGACAAACCGGACCCCGGGGTGGGACTCAATGAGCCTTATGAGCGATTTGGCGGGCATGAGTCGTCCTGTAGGGTTGTTTGGATTGCAGATAAATACCGTGTCTGCGTGGCCGAGCATGGAGGATATCTCGTCAAGATCGGGCTGAAATCCTCTTGTTTCCGGGGCCAAATAGAACAGAGGTTCAATTCCGTAAGCGCGGCAGGCGTCTGCATAGTCGGAATATGTAGGCCCTACGATCAACGCCCTTTTTACCTCAAGAGCAGGGGGGATTGTATAGATGAACTCAGTGGTCCCGTTTCCCGCTATCACATGATTCGGGCTCAAACCCACAGAGGCTGCAAAGCCGGCCCGCAAACCATCGCTGTCAACCTCCGGGAGGGAAACGATCTCATCCCATTTTTCGTCGAGAACCCCTTTGAGCGCCCCGGGCATCCCGAGCGGGCAGACATTGCTGCTCATGTCGAGGATCTCCGAGGGGGAGCACCCAAGTACCTTTGCGATTTGGTAAATATTTCCGCCGTGTCCCTGAATCATTTGCAGCTTCTCAGTAACTTGAATAACAGGCCATACGGCCATTTATACCTCGAAAGGCCATAACTTGCGATTTTTCGCCGGCCATGAACATCAATAGCTGTGTTGCTCAGGCTTGAATTATTTGTCCGAGGTCTTTGAGTTACGTTGAAGGCGGCTGATTCGACAATATCCCCTTGATCGGAACCGGAATGCCCGCTACCATCCAGACTACGATATCCGCACAGGCCGCCACCTTTTGGTTGAGGAGTCCCGCCACATCCCGAAATGTCCTTGCCAATCGGTTTTCAGGGACAACCCCAGCGCCCACCTCATTGGATACTATGATCACGGAGCATGAAACATCATGGATCGCTTTTGTCAGCGCATTTCCACGAGTCAGGATGTTTCCCTGTGATGCGCCTTGCAGCAGGAGATTGCTTGTCCAGAGGGTCAGGCAGTCGATCAGGATTACATCCGCCTTGCCTTTGTGAGAGGTCACGGCTCCGGGTAATGCTGTCGGAGTCTCCACGGTTTGCCATTCCGGGCCGCGAGCCTTCTGGTGTTGGTTGATGCGCTGCTGCATTTCCTCATCCTGAGGCTGACAGGTGGCCAGAAAAACCTTTCGCTCAAAACCGCGATCAGCAAAAGAGAGCGCAAATCTGCTCTTGCCGCTGCGACAGCCGCCGGTTACAAAGAGAATCTCTTTCAAAGTTCAATCCCCATGGGATCAAGTTTCAAGTGTTTCAGAAAATGCCGGGCCAGCAGCTCATATTGCTGATCACGAAAGCCAAGCCCTGAACGCTCATCCACAACGCACCTTTTGACACCAATTGCGGAAAACCACTGACGGAGTATCTCAGGATTGTCAAAAAACCCATGGAGATAGGTCCCAAAGACATGGCCGTCCGAGGAGACGCATCCATCCGAATCGTGGCAAGCCCTCCCGTTTCGACTGAGTATCTCAAAGAGCGGTTGTCCGCCTGTGAGCACGCTTTTTCCCATGTGGATCTCGTACCCTTCACCCTTTGCACCCTCCCGGCAAAACCATGTGCGGGTCGTGATCTTTGGAGAGACGAGGGTCGTTTTCACGGGAAGAAACCTCAGCCCCATCGTCGTGCCCGGATTTCCCTCCAGGCCTTCGGGATCCTGTATCTCATGGCCCATCATCTGATATCCGCCGCAGATGCCCAGGAGATAACCAGCCCTTTTTCTGTAGGATGTCAGGGCCTCTGTCCAACCCGAATCTATAAGCCATTTCAGGTCCGATCTGGTGTTCTTGGAACCCGGCAGGATTACTGCGGAGTAGCAACTAAGATCCCGCACCTTTTCCAGGAATGAGACATCCAGGTCTTTTGCCCGGAAAAGAGGATCGAAATCGCTGAAATTGGAGATATGCGGAAGCCGGATTATGGCCACTGTGGACTCATCTGTCTTGGGTGTTGGAGGATCAACAGGATTTTCTATTACAACCGAATCCTCGGCCTCGATCCGTATATTTCTATACCACGGAACAACCCCGAGCACCGGTTTTCCTGTCCTGGCTTCGATCCAGCGAACGCCATCCTCAAAGAGACCCGGGTCTCCGCGAAACCGGTTAATGACAATGCCCATGATCTTGTCCTGCCGGTCTTGAGGCAGACATGCCAGTGTTCCCACACACTGTGCAAACACCCCCCCCCGGTGGATATCCGCCACAAGGATGACCGGGGCGTCAGCGTATTCGGCCATTCGGAAATTCACGATATCGTGGGCAGCGAGGTTTACTTCAGCACAGGAGCCCGCTCCTTCCATGACAATCAGGTCGTATTTCCTGCGCAGGCGGTCAAGCGACCGGCAGGCTGCTTCAAAGAAGAATTTTTTCTCTTTGTGATAGACCCTCGCCTTGCAGTTCCCATAGACCTCACCGCGCAAAACAATCTGGGAACCAATATCGCTCGACGGCTTCAACAGTATCGGGTTCATGTCCACATGGGGTGATACGCGTGCGGCTTCTGCCTGGACGATCTGGGCGCGGCCCATCTCTCCGCCTTCCGGGGTAACGCCGGAATTGTTGGACATGTTTTGCGCCTTAAACGGCGCAACCCTTTTGCCCATATTGGCAAAGATGCGGCACAGAGCCGCCGTAGTGATGCTCTTCCCGACCTCTGACGCGGTGCCAAGAACGGCTAAACAGGGAGCTGTGGAGTTCTTAACTGTGTCTCGGGAAACTCCTTCCTCATGTGCGGCCAGTCCCATTGCTTGTCCTTTGCAAAAAAAACCCCGGGCCAATGCCTCAGCCTGGGGATTTTCCGGTTTTTTCCACAAAATGGCGGGTATTCCGGCTTCTGCCAGCCATCTGCATGCAGGGCTTTTATACACAACAGCCTGCTTGGGAACGGGGATGAAATAACTTCCACAACTATAGACCTTCACATAAACAATTGCGACCTGTGCGGTTAGGAACGGGGACGGAATAACTTCCCCAAGTAGGCGCATAGATTTGGGTCAAATTTGTTCGATCTCAAATCACAAAAGTCGATGGAATAGCAAGTATTTTGA
>MAXM01000098.1:6400-8667 GCA_001751015.1 Desulfobacterales bacterium C00003106 | reverse complement strand
ATCCTTAACGTCAACAACACCGCGTGTGACATATACGGATATACCCGAGAGGAACTCCGCCGCATCGGCGTTCAGACCATAAGCATGGGCGAGGCGCCATACACCCAGGCAGATGCTGTCGAATGGATAAAGAAGGCAGCAGCAGGGCAACCACAGATCTTTGAATGGAGGGCTAAGCACAAATCAGAACGCCTGTTCTGGGTGGAAGTGAGCATGAAAAGCGCAGTCATTGGAGGGCGTGAGCGTCTGCTCGTGGTTGCGCGTGACATCACAGAGCGCAAGCATCTGGAGGAGCGGATGGCGCATCTCAACCTCGTGCTTCGTGCCATCAGAAATGTTAACCAGCTTATCACAAAGGAGAAGGACCGGGACAAACTGCTTCAAGGCGCTTGTGATAATCTTATTGCAACACGCGGCTACCATAACGCATGGATCGCTTTGCTGGATGAGTCCGGACGGCTTGTAACGTCCGCCGAAGCAGGGTTGGGCGAGGCATTCAAGCTCATGGTGAAACGACTTGAGCAGGGAGAGTTGACCGTATACGTACAAAAGGCGCTCACACAATCTACGGTAACAGTGATAGAGAATCCTGCCGCCACCTGCGAGGATTGTCCTCTCATGGAACAGTATGATGGCAGAAGGGCAAAGACCATCCGGTTGGAACACGAGGGACGGGTTTATGGTCTGCTTTCGGTTTCGGTCCCTGCAGAGCTTGCTGTAAATGAGGAAGAGCGGTCCCTGTTTTTCGAAGTAGCCGGAGATATTGCTTTTGCCCTGCATGCCATCGAACTCGATGAAAAGCGCAAGCGTGCCGAAGAGGCGCTCCGGGAAAGCGAAGATCGTCTCAGGACAAGACTCGATTACATCCTATCGCCTGATAAAGGTGTTAAAGATGTTTCCTTAACTGATTTAATTGATCTAAAAGACCTTCAGCAAATCCAGGATGCCTTTGCCGCTGTAAATGATGTGGCATCCATGATCTCGGATATCGATGGCAAGCCAATCACAAAAGCAAGCAATTTCTGTGGGGTATGCGAAATCGTCAGAAGCACGGAAAAGGGAGACATAAACTGCATAAAGTCCGACAGGATTCTTGGGGAAAAAGCAAAGGCCCTTATGAAACCAAGTTATGGGAAATGTCTTAGCTGTGGTTTTGTTGATGCAAGTGCCCCAATAATCGTTGGAGGGAGGCACATTGCAAACTGGCTGATCGGTCAGAGGAATGTAATGGGTGTCGATAAAAACAGAATTGAAACGTATGCAAAGGAAATTGGCGCTGATGCAGATGAAATGCTCGGTGCTTTTGAAAAAATGCCGGAGATGTCGCTGGCGAAGTTCGAAGAAGTGCTTGGCTTGTTATGGCTGATGGCGAAAAAACTTTCTGCCCTCGGACACAACAATTTAGTGTTGGCCAAGGACGTTGCCGAGCGCAAGAGGGTTGAAGAGGCGCTGCGCCAGAGCGTTGCGGAATTGGAACGTTCCAACGTCGATCTTGCTCAGTTCGCGTACGTCGCGTCCCATGACCTGCAAGAGCCCCTGCGCATGATTTCGAGCTACGTGCAGTTGTTGGCGCGCCGCTACAAGGGCAGGCTCGATGCTGATGCCGATGATTTCATCGGCTATGCCGTGGACGGTGCAACGCGCATGCAAACCTTGATAAATGACCTGCTGACGTATTCTCGTGCAAGTGCTCGAAGCAAGGCTTTCGAGGCAACCGATTGCGTTCTTGTGCTTGAGCAGACCCTTGTCAATTTGAAGGAGCAAATCCGGAAAAACAGCGTCGTGGTGACCCATGATCCCCTGCCCACTGTGATGGCGAATGGCTCGCAACTCGCACATCTCTTTAGCAACCTGATCGAAAACGCTATCAAGTTTCATGGGGATGAGCCTCCGCGTGTTCACATCTCGGCAAAGCGAAAGGGGGATGAATGGGAGGTCTTGGTTACCGACAACGGGATCGGGATCGAGCCTCAGTATTTTGACCGCATCTTCAAGGTCTTCCAGCGACTGCACAGGAAAAATGAGTATCCGGGCACAGGCATCGGGCTTGCGCTCTGCAAAAAGATTGTAGAGCGGCATGGCGGGCGGATATGGATTGAATCAAAGCCGGGAGAAGGCACAACGTTCTTCTTTACGATCCCTGCGGCGGGCGGTGATGAATAAGATAATGGGTAAAAGAAGCTAATCTGAATCACGCCTCAATCGCCATGAATAAAGTTAAAAATATGAGTAGACTATAACCCTTGAACCCTGAACCTGTGAACTGT
>MAXM01000098.1:0-6280 GCA_001751015.1 Desulfobacterales bacterium C00003106 | reverse complement strand
TTACAGTCCTATTTCGTCAGTCCGAGGAAAGATTATTTGGCGCAAGCTGCAAGGTTGGGCAGAGAACTTGTAATGGCAAATATACCGCCGGAAGAGATAGCGGAATTGCATGAAGATGCCATCCAACGGTTAGGAACAAAAGAAGCTAACTTGATTGATACTGCTAACCGCATATCACAGCCGCTGATCGAACTGCTTGTAGCGTATACTACGATGGGTTTCCGGGAGCATTTGAAGAAACGCGAGCGTGAGGAGGCTATCCTGCAGCGCTCTGAACGAGAGCTAACCATCAGGAATAAGATCGCTAAAGTATTTCTTACCGTTCCTGACGATGAGATGTACGGAGAAGTATTAACGGTTGTTCTTGAGGCCATGAAAAGCAAACACGGTCTATTTGGCTATATTGACGAAAACGGAGATCTGACAGCCCACTCGATGACGAGAGACGTCTGGGACCAATGTCGTATTCCTGACAAAAAAATAGTATATCCCCGGCAAGAATGGGGCGGTATATGGGGACGCGCGCTTACAGAAAAGAAGACGCTTTTCTCGAACAAACCCTTCAAGGTGCCTGAGGGACATCTTCCCATATCCTGTGCTCTGGTTGTTCCTGTCATCCATCATGGGGAGTCCATTGGAACATTGGAAGTCGCAAACAAGGCAACGGGTTATGACGACAGGGATATTCAATTGCTTGAAACCATCGCTGATCGTATAGCGCCTATCCTAAACGCGAGGATAGAGAGGGGTGAACACGAAAAAGCGCGCAAGCAGACAGAGGAGATATTAAAACAAACCGTGGCAGATCTGGAGCACTTTGCCTACGTCGTATCGCACGACCTGCAGGAGCCGCTCCGTATGATCCGTTCATATATGCAGCTTTTGTCGCAGCGCTACAAAGGCAAACTCGATTCTGATGCGGACGATTTCATCGGTTTTGCCGTGAACGGCGCAAGCCGCATGCAAACCCTGATCCAGGACCTGCTCACATACTCAAGGATAGGCACGCGAGGCAATCCTTGTGAGCCGAGCGACTGCGAAGATGTCCTCAAGGAGATACTCGCCAATCTAAAACTGACAATTGAGGATAGTGGCGCGGAGGTGACACATGATCCCCTGCCGACCATAATGGCGGATGCTTTACAACTGATCCAGTTGATGCAAAACCTGATCGATAACGCCATAAAATTCAGAGGTGAAAAACCGCCGCACATCCATATCTCAGCACAGCAAAAAGAAAACGAATGGGAGGTCTCAGTAGCCGACAGCGGGATCGGGATCGATCCGCAATCTTTTGACCGCATCTTCAAGGTCTTCCAGCGACTCCACACAAAAAACGAGTATCCGGGCACCGGCATCGGCCTTGCGCTCTGCAAAAAAATTGTAGAGCGGCACGGCGGGCGGATATGGGTCAAATCAGAGCCGGGCAGAGGGTCGACGTTCTTGTTTACGATCCCTGCGGCAGAGGGTGATGGGTTACGATAATGGACAATCAGTCGGAGAGATCTGCGAGTAGTAAAAAGACAACCGCATACAGAGTAACGGTTTCAATCCTCTTCGGCCTGCTCGGATTCGTCGTGAACCTTCTCACCATTAATCTATATTTTCCACCCTACACAGCGACCATCCTGATCGGTCTCCTCTTCCCGATGCTCATAACCCTCGCATGGGGCTGGAGATACGGCTTGTTATCGGCTTTAGCCGGGGGCTGCCAGTCAATGTGGTGGATATGGGGTCCTGTCAATGGTTATGCCATATTCTCTATTGCGCCTCCGTTCACGTTATGGATCGTATGGCACGGATTCTTTGCCGGTCTTCGCAAGAAACGAAAAGGAGAAGAATGGTGGCTGAATGCGTATGTTGTGGAGATTCCATTCCGGATACTCAGCACAATAAACCTGTACACACTGGCAAGATGGGCAATATCGCTTAATCCGCCCCCATGGGGCTGGGCTTCCAGCGCAAGCAGCACAGTCCCAATACATTTCAGCAACTTTGTTGTTATCAAACAGATGGTGGTCGGATATGTGATCATATTGCTGACTGATGTGCTCTTGAACCTGGGATTTGTGAGAAGGTATCTTAGATTAAAGAAGAGGATTGACCAGACAAAGACAGGCTATATCATAAGCGCTTCGCTCCTGTTAGGGGTTCTCTTCTGGATTATTGATAGTGTCATCGGTTCTGTTGTATTCTATGTGGAGAGTTCTTTTCTTGATCTGCTTGCGTTAAATATTCCGCCTTATGTGCTTAATGTAAGGCTTTTTCTCATTCTCACTTGCCTGATTGGAGGATTGGTGACGTCAAAGTTGTTGCGCAGACAACGGGAGAGCGAAGAGGCATTACGGGAGAGCGAAAAAGAACTCTCGCAAATACTGGGGGGAACTTCTGTTCCAACTTTTGTAATCGACAAAAACCATACGATTACACACTGGAACAAGGCATGTGAGAATCTGACCGGCGTTTCCGCCGGCGAAATGGTGGGAAGCAGAAATCAGTGGACGGCTTTCTATTCCGCCAAAAGACCGGTTATGGCTGACCCTATAGTGAATGGACTGCCAGGAGAAAAGATGGTTAGGCGCTACAATGGCAAGTGTCAAGAATCTGCGTTCATAGACGGGGCTTATGAAGCTGAACGTTTTTTTCCCGATTTAGGCGATAGCGGCAAATGGCTCTTCTTCACCGCAGGGCCATTAAGAAATTATCAAGGGAAGGTCATCGGCGCGATAAAGACCTTCCAGGACATCACGGAACGAAAAACAGCAGAGCAGGCGCTGCGGGAGAGTGAGGAAGAATTAAGGCTGACCGTGGCGAATCTTAAACATTCCAATGTTCAACTGGAGCAGTTTGCCTATATCGCGTCCCATGACCTGCAGGAGCCTCTGCGTATGATGTCAATCTATGTGCAGTTATTGGCACGGCGCTATAAGGGCAGGCTCGATCCTGATGCGGACGATTTCATCGGCTATGCCGTGGACGGTGCAACGCACATGCAGACCCTGCTAAATGACCTGCTGGCCTTTTCACGTGTGGGTACGCGTGGCAAGCCCCTTGAACAGACTGACTGCGAAACAGTCCTTGAGCAGGCAGTCGCCAACCTGAAGATGGCTATTGAGGATAGCCACGCACTAGTTACCCATAATCCCCTGCCGACCGTAATGGCGGATGCTTCACAACTGATCCAATTGATACAAAACCTGATCGATAACGCCATCAATTTCAAAGGTGACGAACCACCCCATATTCATGTCTCAGCAGAACAAAAAGAAGGTGAATGGGTAATCTCGGTCGCCGACGACGGCATCGGAATCAAGCCGGAATTCTTTGACCGCATCTTTGTAATATTCAAGCGTCTGCACGGCAGGAATACGTATCCCGGCACAGGGATCGGTCTTGCGGTCTGCAAGAAGATTGTTGAGCGGCACAAGGGGCGGATATGGGTGGAGTCGGAACCCGAAAAAGGAACGACGTTTTTCTTTACGATTCCCATTACAGAGATCGTCAAATAATTAAGAGGAGATAACCAACTATGAATATTACCAAAACTGTTGAGCCACTCGAACTCCTGCTCGTCGAAGACAACCCTGGTGATGTGCGCCTGACAGAGGAAGCGCTCCGGGAAGGAAGGGTGTACAACAAGATACACGTGGTCGATGACGGGGTGGAGGCATTGGCGTTCCTGCGCAGGGAAGGACGGTATGCCGATGCGCGCCGGCCGGACATTATCCTCCTTGATCTGAACCTCCCCAAGAAAGATGGTCGTGAGGTCCTGGAGGAAATCAAGTCCGATAAAGCGCTGAAGCGAATCCCCGTGGTGGTCCTTACCACCTCGGAGGCGGAGCAGGATATCCTCAGGGTCTATAACCTGCATGCAAACTGCTATGTCACGAAGCCCCTCGACCTCGACCAGTTTATGAGCGTGGTAAAATCCATCGAAAATTTCTGGCTCACCGTCGTGAAACTGCCGCATGACGAGGAATGAATGGCTCTCGCAGACTTTTTCTGTTCAGTTTCTTCCCCCTATCACGTTTTGCAGTGTGTCACTCAGTTCTTTCATCTGAACGGGTTTGACAATGACGCCGGAAAAACCGTGTTTTCTATAATCCGCCATGATCGGGTCAATGGAATAGCCACTCGATACAATGGCCTTGACATTGGGGTCAATCTCAAGGACCTTGCCGATCGCCTCTTTCCCGCCTATCCCGCCGGGGATGGTCAAATCCATAATTACTGCCGCAAAAGGATCACCAGACTCTTTTGCTTTCCTGTATAGCTTTACGGCTTCATCGCCATCCCTGCTAAACTCTGCTTCATAGCCAAGACGGCTGAGCATCTGACCCACTACTTTCAGGACCATTTCTTCGTCATCCATCAAGAGTATTTTTCCTTCGCCTCTCACGAGTTCGGTGATTTCTTTTTTTGCCGTTTCTATTTTTCCCTCTGCGGCAGGCAAATAAAAAGTAAAGGTGCTCCCAACCCCTGCTTCAGATTCTACACCGATGTCGCCTCCATGCTTCTTGATAATTGAATAAACCGACGCAAGTCCAAGGCCGTTTCCCTTCTGTTTGGTT
This sequence comes from Desulfobacterales bacterium C00003106, assembly GCA_001751015.1. Taxonomy (GTDB): domain Bacteria; phylum Desulfobacterota; class Desulfobacteria; order Desulfobacterales. Next base: position 1,709 of record MAXM01000098.1, on the reverse strand, counting down.
GTAAAATAGGGGTCAAATATCCGTGACAGATGTTGTTCCGGTATGCCGACGCCCTGATCTTTGATGGATATTTTTACGTATTTTCCCGCTGTTAAGGATGGGGGGTCGTTTGCCTCAACGATGACATTTTCCGCATGCACCTCAACTGTTCCCCCTTCCGGCATGGCCTGGTCGGCATTGATAAGCAGGTTGCTGATCACCTGGTTTGTCTGGTCCTCATCTGCTTCCACCGGACAGAGGTCATGGGAAATGAGGTTTTCACATTTGACGTTTGAACCACTCATGGCAAAAGCGGTTGCTTCTTCTATCAATTGGGAGGCGGAGATGGTTTTTTTGACGAGTTCGCCGCCCTTGGAAAAGGTGAGTAATTGCCGGGTCAAAGCCTTTGCCCGCAAGCATGCCTTCTCTGCTTCTTCCAGTCTCTTAAACATTTCACCTTCTGATGCCGGATCAATCTTTGCCAGCGTAACATTACCCAGAATTCCGGTTAGAATATTGTTGAAGTCATGCGCAATCCCTCCAGCCAGGAGACCGACAGATTCGAGTTTTTGAGCCTTGAGGAGTTCCTGTTCCGCTTTTCGTCTTTCGGTCACATCCTGAAACACAAGGATCACACCGACAATCTTGCTCTCCATATCAAAAATCGGGGCGCCATTACAGGCAATCGCGATTTCTCTCCCATCTCTGGCAATGAGCAATGTATCATCAACCAGGTCAGCGATATCCATCGTTTCAATGATCTTCTCAACAGGATTTCGAGGCACGCGGGTTTCCTCGCTGATGACAGGGAGGACTTCCTCAAGGGGCTTTCTTATGGCCTCCTCCTGCATCCAGCCGGTCAGCCTTTCACCTGCCTTGTTGATCAAGGCTATTTTGCCTTCTCTGTCTGTGGCAATTACCCCTTCGCCGATAGAACGCAGGGTAACAGCAAGACGTTCGCTTTCCGCAGCGAGCGCATCCTCCGCCTTTTTCCGATCATAGGCCTCTATTGCCAGGGAAAGATAATTCGCCGGGATCCGGGCAAAATTCTGCTCCTCCAAAGTCCACTTGCGGGCCGGCCCCACATGTTCGTAACAGATAATCCCTATTCTTTCTCCTTTCTGTGTGACCGGGACATCCATCATTGATGTAATGCCGGACGGAGAAAGACAGGAATCAACAAACTCGCGTGTTCTGGGGTCGTTGCGGGCATCGTCGACCGCAACAAGATCGTCTTCCGCCAATGTTTTGAAATAGAACGGGTGTTCCGCAGCCCTTATCTCCATGCCCTGCGAATGAGTGTCAGCGCTCATATCATACAGATCAATACAGCGAATTATAGCGCCGTCTTTCGTAAATACCCACACACTCACTTGCTGAACCTCAAAGGCACGGGCAGCGGCTTCTGCTATTATCTTCAGCGAATCAGACAGGTCGCCCTGGTATATCTTCTTGCTTCCAGCCAGCTCCATGAGCATCCTGTTCTGCCTCTCGACGGTTCTTTCTCTTTTTCGCTGCGCCTCCTCCAGATCCATGTTATAAAGTGCAAGACCTATATCCCCGGCAACCTCGATCAACAGGTCTTTTTCCACCTCGTCAACAGCGACATCGCGTGCAAGCAGCACAACAAACAGCCCGAAAAACCGCACCCCGTGCTCGACCCGGATAATCGCAACATCTCTGCCAAAGCATACGTTTTTGAAAACGCAATCTCCGCACCTCCTGGATTC
>MAXM01000097.1:2588-2779 GCA_001751015.1 Desulfobacterales bacterium C00003106 | reverse complement strand
CATGCGCGCGAACGCCTCAGCTTCTTCCACCGGCTTTAAGTTTTCCCTCTGCAAATTCTCAATCAATGCTATTTCCGCCGGGTTGCCCTTTGTCAGAATCGCCGGAATATGGTCCAGCCCTGCCTCTCTGGCCGCTCGCAATCGGCGCTCTCCCGCCACCAAATAGACACTCCGATCCTCATCTATCCGAA
>MAXM01000097.1:698-2486 GCA_001751015.1 Desulfobacterales bacterium C00003106 | reverse complement strand
TCGCCTTCCTCGTAGTTGTCTAACACAGCAGGATGAGGGGCAGATGTCGGCGCGCCGACATTCTTCTTTTTTCGTTTATCCAGCTTGGATTCTTTTCGGGCTAGTTTCTCTCTAATTGACGGCATAGGTTCAAAAATTCCCTGGTTAGTTTTTTGTAATCCTGCGCTCCCGCACTGTTGGGACTAAAAGCAAAAACTGGCTCCATAGCGATATGAGCCTGGTTCAAGGCCTCATTTTGTCTGATCCTGGTATCAAAAACAAAATCCTGGTAGGAACTCAACCTCTCAAACACCCAGTCATTTGAAATCCGTTTCCGTGAGTCAAACTTCGTCAACAATATTCGGATTGAGTTTTTCCTTTCCATGATTTCACCGTCTTTTACAGTATCAATGGTGTCCAAGAGATCAGAAAAGCCGTCCAGGGCGTACCGGGCCATCTCGCAAGGCACTATGATAAAGTTGCAGGCGTAAAGGGCATTGACAGTCAGCGTGCCCAAAGTAGGACGGCAGTCAATGACAATAAAATCATAGTCCAAATCGTGGATGGCTTTGTGCAGCCGGCTTTCTCTGAACAGTTCCGGGGTAAGCTGCTGTTCCGCCCTGTCCAGCCGAATATGAGAAGGGACCAAATCCAGGTTTTTTGTTTTGGTGCTGAGGATAACGTCACGTATATCGCTTTTGTTTATTAGCACATCATGAACAGCAAGATCATAACTGTCCTGCTCAACTCCCAAGCCAATCGTGGAGTGAGCCTGCGGGTCCATGTCAACTAAAAGCACCTTGTCTCCTTCTATGGCCAGCCCGCAAGCGAGATTAATCGAAGTTGTGGTTTTGCCAACCCCGCCTTTTTGATTAATAACAGCAATGACTTTTTTCATAAATCTCGACTTTTTATAAGGATATCCATAATTTTTTATCACGATCCAGCGTTAAAGTAAAGTTCAAGTGAAAATCAACTCTCACCTTTGATTTTGCGAAAAATTATGCTTAATTCAATTGATAGGCATCAACAATACCAACCACAATATGGAGGAAACCGTTATGACAAAGGCAGATCTGATTGAAAATATGGCAAAGGATGCTGCGATTTCGAAGGCCGAGACCAAGAAAGCACTGAACTCGTTAGTGGATAGTATCACAAAGACCCTTAAAAAGAAGGACGGCAAGGTCACCATCGTTGGTTTTGGCACGTTTTCCAAGATCCGCCGTAAGGCCAGAAAAGGTAGAAATCCTCAAACAGGCGAGGAAATAAAAATTAAGGCACGCAATGCTGTTAAGTTCAAGGCCGGCAAGGCCCTGAAAGACGCTATTTAGGGAAGCTGAGCGGGAAACCCCACACACTTCAGTCGTGGGAGGAAGGACAGGGGTGTCCTCTCCTGGGCCGGGAGCCTGTCCGAAAAGAGCTTTTTTGAAATATGGAAAGCTGGCAGGGCTTCGGCCGGTTGCTTCTGCACCTCGGCGTCGTCATCTCCCAGCGTGTCGAGAAATGGTTGCCCGGTGTTGGCCATGCATCGATCGCGGCTGCAAAGTCCGGCAGCAGCCCGAGACGATTTGCTGATCTGATGTTCTTCCTGTACCTAAATATATCGTCACTCTCGCACCTGCCTGCTCGATACTCGGCATCTACAAGACCACTGCAGTAAACTGGTGAGTCCCGTTGTATGCTATCCGGAGGGTATTGCCCGATCATGAAAATCCTTCTTGACATTTAGTACAAATGTACTATATATTGTTTTTTATAGTACATTTGTACTGCTTTGTCATAGGGTATCCATTACTGAGGGGTTTG
>MAXM01000097.1:0-595 GCA_001751015.1 Desulfobacterales bacterium C00003106 | reverse complement strand
ATACAGCCCGTTTTCATCTCAAATCCCTCCATGATAAGGGCTATATCAAGATCCACCAGTCAAAGCCTCGAGGGATTACCATACTAAAATCCGATCCTGTCTCAGGAAAAAAAATCCCGATTATCGGCAGGATTGCAGCCGGGGCTCCTGTCCTCGCTGTCGAGAATATGGCCGGAAGCCTCGAGCTTGACCGCCCTTTCTTCGGATACCCGGAGTGCTTTTCAGTGCAGGTGGATGGTGATTCCATGACAGGAGCGCATATCCAGGACGGAGACTATGTCATTATCAGGCCCGAAGAACAGCCCATGAACCGTGATATTGTGGCTGCGCTTGTCGAAAACGAGGTAACCCTCAAATACTACCACAAATTCCGTAATCGAATAGAGCTGCAGCCGGCCAACGATAAATACAGCCCCCTGGTCTTTACAAAGCAATCGGCTCTTTCCTTGAGAATCCTGGGCGTAATGGTCGGCCTGGTGAGAAGATGCCGATGACTGGAATAAGGTGGTTGTTATGTTTTCACATCTGCATACGCATAGCGGTTTTTCTTTTCTCTACGGAACCTTTTCTCCCGGCGACCTTGTTGCGCGGGCAA
>MAXM01000096.1:14756-16112 GCA_001751015.1 Desulfobacterales bacterium C00003106 | reverse complement strand
GTTTTTTCAACATATTTTCCCCCTTCATAGTGGGCCTGGCTGTACCCGTGGTCATTATAAGGTCCCACAAGAAGCAATCCGAAAATATAAGGTTTTGCAGCTCCAAAAGCATTTCCCGAACATATAGATGATAAGGACACAAAAAAACAAATATTACATAAGACCAATACAGTTTTTTTAAACATAACAAATTCCTCCTCTTAATCTACGGGTTCCCCGTTCCTTAAGGAACGGGGACGAATTAACTTCCGCAAGTAGGCACACAGATTTGAGATCGAACAAAGGCGGCCTGAAGCTGTGATGCATATTGCGGAAGTTATTTCGTCCCCGTTCTTACAGTCAGGGTCTTCCCAGAATATTGATTTCGGCTGCTGATGTCCACGGCCTTCCGTTGACCTCGGACAAGGCTACAAAACGAACATACCGAGCCGGCTTTGGGCCAAACATCACTTCTTTTTCAGTCGTATCATCGGCAAACGTACCCGTTGCGACAGGTTCTCCCCAAGCCAAGCCGTCTTCGCTGACATAGAGGCTATAATCGGCTACTGTGCCGTTTATGCCTCCGTCTTGACGAGGCAGATACTGAAATCCCGCCACGATATACGTGTTGCCAAGGTCAATGACCATCTCATGGGGGTGCACTGGATCAGCGCGAAACCATTGGGTGTGCCAAAACGTATCCGGCCGGCCGTCAATGGCGTTTTCAACTCTTCCATCTTCACCTTTGGTTTCTTCACTGTCGACAAATACCACGGTGAACTCTGATGGAATACAAGTGAAATAATCGTCATTCGAACTTGTCCAACTGACCTCATTTGAAAAAGCGCTCTCATTTTCATACTCGTCATAGGCGGTCACGGCAAATACATAGTCCCCGTCATCAAGTGAGAACTCATGTTCGGTGCTATTTTCTACGTCGACTCCATCACCGTACGTCTCTGCTGAAGTGCGCTTATATATCTTATAACCCGCGCAGGATGGATCAGTGCTTGCATCCCACGCCAATGTGACTTCGGCTGAGTACACATTCCGTGCAAATAGAACAATGAAGGTTAAAACCACAAGATGCAGGAAGGCCAAAAGGGAAAAACAGGAAAATCGACGTAATAATCTTGGCATGACAGATAGTTGAAACATAAAAAAATACCTCCAGAATGTTAGCGTGTCACATTCATGACAGCAATAAGAGTGCCAATCCCGGAGGGTGCTTCTAACTAATTGATATCATAAACCTTATTGTTTCAAGGTCTTTCTATGTGTCCTGCCTTTGTAGCATTCACACTACACTGGGGAATAATGTCAGGCTATAATAACCAGCTGATCCCTTTCCAGTTTATAGACTTTCACCTAAATAAT
>MAXM01000096.1:7961-14669 GCA_001751015.1 Desulfobacterales bacterium C00003106 | reverse complement strand
AAGATATGGTGAAGTCGGGATGCAAAAATGCCAAGTTATTTTTTGCCGAGCCCTAAGACAGTCGGCAAGGGATATGCAAACCTGAGTGTCTGCGGCCGGCGCAAGAGAAATGGTTCACTGGGAATCAGCCTCTATGATGCGCGCCTTTATTGCTCTGAGCTGTTCTTCCAGGGCCTCTGCCTGGGCCTTAAGAGTCTTGAGGTCGTCTGCGGCAGGATGTTCGCCCATCTGTTGGACGTCGGACCCGGGCGGCGAAAAACCCGGAAGAGGCTGTGTCATAGTCCCGGATCGAAGGCATCTCCCTGATCCCATGCCTCTGCCTCCACCCATACCCCTACCGCCTCCTCCACCCATGCCTCTGCCTCCTCCCAGTCGGCCCTGCATCCCGGCGCCTGTTTGAGGAAATGACGGGCCGGTTGAAGGGCTCTGTGCTCCGAAGTGGTTCTCCACACTCGGTCCGGTGGTACTTGAAAAAGCCCCGGAGTTAAACTGTTCGACTGCCTGGCGCACGGGGCCGCTCACACCTGTAACCACCTGAATCCCTGCCGCCTCAAAAACCTTAAAGGCATTAGGCCCGCAGTTGCCCGTTAACACAAATTGCACACCACGTTCGGCTATCAACTGCGCCGACTGAATCCCCGCACCGCCGCCAAGCCCGATGTTGGGATTTTCTACTGCCTCAAACTCCCCTGTCTTTGGATCAACAATAAGAAAACAGACACACCGTCCAAAGCGTGCGTCCATTTGACTGTCCAGACTCGGTCCTGTTGCGCTGATAGCTATTTTCATATCAATATCCTCAAATTTTCGAAGGTATTACGCCCTACTCTCTTGTCATCTGCGTGCCGCACTTCGGGCAACTCTTTTGGTTGCAGGGTTCTCCTTGAACGTGCGGAACCTTATGCCCGCATTGCGGACATACACAATATCCGCCGACTCCTGCGCCCGACATGCCGCCCTCTCTTCTGCCTCCGCCTCCACCCTGAGGCGGTCCTGTTCCATTACCACGTGGCATTTCCATCACCTCCGTTGCGTGTTTTGTTTCAGTGCCGGCCAGTCTTGCGCACTGCTTCTCATAAAAACAAGGCTTCCCACCTCACACCCGATCTGTTTTGCGATTACCGGACACTTTGCCTTTAGCACAAAAAAGATATCCTTATCGACATCGCTGAGTGTCTCATAATTCCCCTGGCCCTTGGCTATGATCAAGTCGGCCTTTTCAAACCGCTCTCTGAATCTTTCCGAACAACTGTTCAATATGGTGCCCGGAGCGTCCGAACCGTTATCGATCACCTCAACAAGCTCTGTCATGCCTGTTTTCCGTGCATCAGCAAGACATGCGTCATTGATGATCGGACCGGCTTTTACGACAAAGGTTATCTTTTCGAGCGGCATCTGCTCGATAAGCAACCGGTCAAACACGATTTCTCCCGCATTGTCCCCAAGATAAAGAATACTGCCGGCTCTGTCCAGCGCTTTCATGAATTCCTTCAGGTCTGCTCTAAGCGGCTCGGTCAGCGCATGCTCAATTGCCTCGTGAACATTGGTCTCGTCTATTTCGCTGTTGACACCTGAATCGATAATATTGCCGGCAATTGCAAGGCGCACGGCAGTCTCTATTGGTTCGGTGGAACGCTCAACCTTTTTTCTGAGCTCCGGATAAAGCCTGAGAGCGAACTCATTGAAGCGATCCTTTATGCTGCGATACGGATCCTTTTCTCCCGTAAGATGGCGGATCATGCGGTGAATATGCTGCCCCATCACCGGGGGCGATTCCCGCAGGTCCATCTCACTCGCCGCCCGCAGAATACTCCGAAGCACATCTTCGTGCACGTATTCGTCATCAGTCGCAAGCCTGACCGCATCAAGGGCCTGACGCACAAAACACGGAATACATTCAAAATAGGTCTTCATTTTTTATACGCTTTCGTCCCCGTCCCCTATCTGATTCCGGTTCGGAGAAACCCGAGGCACGCCCAGTCTTTTTCACATTCCTTCCAGGTGCACCTGAAGCCTTTTTCTTTGTTGTATGTGTCAATGATCCCCGAAATCTCGTCTCTTTTTATCCCTGAAAGTACAACGGCGCCTCCTTGCTCAATACTTCCTGCAACAGTAAACAATATTCTTTTCAGTGTCGGATATCTCAAGTTGGCGGTTATCAGGATAAATTTCCGATCAAGGTCTTCAACAGGCACCTCGCAGATATTGAACCTCTCTTCAAGTCCGTTGAGCCGGGCGTTTTCTCCAGCCTCGTACCTTGCACACGGATCTGTGTCCAATCCTACAGCGCTGCTGATTCCAAGTCTCACGGCCGCGATGGCAAGGACTCCTGAGCCGGTCCCTATGTCAAGGACACAAGTCTCTTTGCCTCTGCCCGACAGACAGATTTCCCCGAGTGCGTGTTCTATCCCCCTTATTGCCAGCCGTGTTGTCGGATGTTCGCCGGTGCCAAACGATGCGCCATGTGCTATTTCTATTATAACATCATCGGGATCAGGCGCAAAAGACCTCCCCTGTGGTTTCAAAACAACATGTTTTGATATCCGGACAGGCCTGTCAAACGATTTTTCTATGACCGTGCGGCCAAAATGATATGTGTATGTCAAACGCCTCTTTGATACAAGGTCTTTTATGGCTGTTTCTATTTCTTTTCTTTTTGCGCCGTATTTTTGCGATATCTGCTTTCGCAATTCCCAAGGCGTGATCTTCTCCCATCCATTTTCTATGACGTGCAGCAGTTCTTTCTTTAAATTCACAGTCATCAGGGTTTCTTCTTCTGTTTTTCCGAATTTCTGTCACTGCTTATTACTTCACTTAACAGAGGCATGAGTTTCTTCTGATAGAGAAGATCCCAGGCATAGTCGCTGACTACTTTTCTAAACATTCGGTGAGGCTTGAGCCTGCCAACAAAGTCAAGAATGGTTCTGGCTATCTTCTCGGGAGGATCGTTGACATCAAAGAGAGAGACGTCATTGCCACCAATTTCCAGAAAAGGCGGGATGTTTGAGCAGACAATCGGAAGCTTGATCATGCCTGCCTCCAAAAGGGGAATTCCAAAGCCTTCCTGCAGGCTGGGTAACAAGAGAATGTCGGCTATCAGGTAGAGATCCCGTATTCTGATCCGATCCACCAGGAGCTTTTCTCCGCTTTCAAACAGATACCCAGCCAGAACAAGAACGTCGTCTTCTATGCCAAGCTCTTGGGCAAGGTTCTTTAACTTATTGTAATATCGAAGGGTTTTTGGACCATGAGGATCATATGCGCCGGTGACGAGCAATCGGGCTTTGACGCCCAGATCTTGCAATGCTCTTGTTACCCGGACAGACAGCTCGATATTCTTTCGCGGGTGAAGACGCGAGGGTTGCACCATGAGAAATTCTGCTTCAAAGAGGCGTTCTTCTTTAATGAGCCGAACCGTAGCGGCATCAAGCCGAAAAAAACGAATAGGGTCGATACCATTCGGTATCACATGCAGCCGCTCTCTGCCGCGATATATATCTGCAAACATCTTCTTGCGGCTCTCAGAGATAACAACATAATGGATTCCCGCATAAGCTCTTTTGAGAATGTTCCAGGGAGAGCGGTCTATATACTTGGGATAGTCGGGATAGAAATAGGGCGAGTCATGGTTCCAGCTTATGATTGGTATCAGACCTTCCTGCCCAATCCTGTGCAGGGCGACGGTAAGCGGCAGATTGAACGGCATGGTCAGGACATTGTGTGCAAGCAGAACATCAAAGTCGTTCAAGCGTTTCGACAGGTACTCGTAAATCCTGTTCGCAAGGCCCTCCATTTCCCCGAGCATGCCTTTACGAATCAACCGGTGGGTCTCGATCACCTCTGCATTTCGGGAGTTCATAAGCGGGTTGATCTCGACTTCGCAGTTTTTGTCAAGCTGGGCCCCGGCGCCCGCAAAGATTCTTACATTGTGGTAGTATCGACTAAAGAGTGAGGCCTGCTGTCCGACGACCTCTTCGACCCCGCCTACTATCGGAGGAGATGTATAATGGAGCAAAGCAATATTGTATTTCATTGTTTCTTAGCGGCCATGCTGAATTTCGAGAGTGTGGACCAAGTGGAGAAGCAGACGTTCCAATACTTCGAATGAAAAGTGTCTGCCGGCGAGTTGATAGTTTCTTTCGACCATTTTCTCTCGTTGTTCGTCATTGGTGAGTACCTCAAGGATTCGTGCTGTAGTGTCGCGGGTAACAAAACCTTCAATGGTAATAGCATCGAAGTTTTTGGGCTCAATATCGGCAATATATATTGAATATCGATTTACAACTGTAGGTTTCCGGTAGTATATCGCCTCCAGGAATGCGTTTCCAAAGCCCTCATATCCTGACGGATAACAGACCAGGTCGGCACATCGATACACATCGCCTATTGAAAATCTCTTCCGGCCATTTGCCTCAGCAGTTGCGTTCTGCCCTATAAGATGTTCGATGGAAACCAGCTTGACATTAAGATTTCGCGCGTATTCCTGAATACGCTTATTGTAGCTGTCTCCCTCGTCTTCTGCGCTGTGGGAGAGAACCAGCAAAGGATTCCTGAGCTCCATAAGGCTAACGATTTCCAAACTCCTTTCAATCCACTTGCGAGGGACAACCCGGGTAGGCTGTAAAATAAAGAAATCATTCTGTGTCATTCCAAGCTCTCGCCTTAATTCATTCAAATGCCGACCACAAGGGGGGGGTGGGGAAGCAAAATCATATACATTCGGAATCACGGTATTTGATATCCCTTTTCTATGGCAGAGCTGCTGACTTGCAAGTGTATTGATAACAGCATGTTGAATAGTGGGGAGGTTAGGTGGAAATGCCCAGGAGAGGTAATCTCCAACCGCATTGACCAAAAATCTTGTTCGTTCCCAGGAAAAATCGTGGTGGTGTGCCACTGTTGGGAAACCGGTTTCAGCAATAAATTCGGTAAGAGCGAGACCAAGCGGGATGTTCAACGGGATGGCCAGCGCGTTTTCCGGGATAATGAAATCAATATCAAAGCGGTCAACAAATTCATAGATCCTCTGTTTGAGATAGTTCCGCATCCGATGAATTCTTCCGGTTATCGCATTGGGCCTGACCTCATGAGCATAGCACGCTGCGTTTATCTCCTGGATCTCCGGATGAGAAAAATGCATTTGATCAACAAGCATGCACCGTTCAGACTCGCGATCATTTTCACCGGATAGATAGAAACAGTTGTAGTTGTTCCGTTCCAGGACCGCTGCCCACTTTTCAATCTCCAGGGAGACACCATCAGTGCCGGCAATTCTGGTCGAGATGAAACCAGCGTTACGAAAACTCGGAAAACTCTGTATCATAATAAACGCTCCGTGTTGGACGTTCGATGTTCACTGTTCAAAGTTGGGGCAAAATGGAAACTCTTATACTGTGAACGTTAGGAACGGGGACGGAATAACCTTCCCGTTCCTTACGCCTTCAAAAAATATGTCTGTCCGTGATCAAGATGCACGAGACGATCCACAATGCCCTGTTTCTCCATCTCTTTTTTTATTTCCATCGGAGGGAAATGAACCGGTTCATCTCCCAGACGAAAACTTCCCCAGTGAACCACAAGGAGATACTTTGCCTTTACTTCAAGGAATGCCTTCACCGTTTCAGCCGGGTTCAAATGGGAACCGGCCATGAACCATCGTGGCTCATACGCACCCAGATTAAAAATGGCAAGATCAATAGCACACTCTTGCCCCAGTTCCCTGTATCGATCAAAATAGGCCGCATCTCCGGCCACAAGAATATTGTACCCGCTGGCCCCTTTGATCAGATAGGAACCCCACAGGGAATCATTGGGGCCAATCAATGGGTTGCGCATGGTCCAGTGGTTGCAAGGCAAGAGGATTATCTCCCTTTTCCCGTCTTTGTATGAATCAAACCAGTCGAGTTGCGTACGGTTGTTCATCTCAAGATCATGAAATACGCTGTCATAACCTAATGGGGTGATAACATGAGTGTCCTTGCCAAGTACTTTAAGTGACGGTTTGTCTAAGTGGTCGTAATGGCCGTGTGTAATAAGGATATGATTGGTTAAAGGCATATTGTTGAGATCAAAGGTGAGAGGAGTGAAGTCCTTGTACCAAAAAAGATCAAAGAAAACAGGATCAACGAGCAGGTAATGGTCCAGATCCTTGATCATGACGCAGGCGTGTTTCACAAATGTCACGGCGCATCCTTGATGCTTTTTCACAGGCTCCCAATCGATCTTGACAGACGTTCTGTTTTCGTCCTCATAAAAGGATTCAAAATGGTTTTTTGAAAACAGCTTCCAGGAAAGTAGTCGCCACAGGTTTCCGTATTCAGTTGAACTGAAGGGATTCATAAAACGACCATTACGGTGATGTAATTTCTTTTTCGCCAGCTCTTTAAGGCCGAGCCGGTTGATCCGGGATATCTCGATATTCTCTTGTTGCGTTGCCATAGCGTGTTTGTGCATATCTGAGGAGGGCAAAAGACTGAACAAAAAAGCCCTGTTTCCCCACTTGAGTGAATTCTTGAGAAATAGACGGCGGTTGATGCTCTTTATGTTTAACACTTTTTCAATTATCCAATAAAATCACACAGATATAATTTTTTCAAGATGTTCGCCACTGTATTCTATTTGCTCATATCATTCCTGACTTTCCTGAAGGCGTACATGAGGAACATTCTAATGTCAAGGCCACGATATGGAACGGGGACGAAATAACTT
>MAXM01000096.1:6621-7864 GCA_001751015.1 Desulfobacterales bacterium C00003106 | reverse complement strand
AAGTTGTTCCGTCCCCGTTCCTATGGAGACAGCGAGGACGGCATTACGAAGGTTTGACAAAACCTTCATAAAAGCATAGTAGATATTGCATGGGAAGTCATGGCAAACATGTCCGTGGATGTGGAGGTTTCTTATGGCCGACATTCAGATAGAGATAGGACACTCGTACACCCGGTACGAAGCAAAGAGACGCATAAAACCATCTGTTCAAAAAGCGGCAACCTCCTTTGGTCTCAGATTACGATGGAATGGAGATATCTGTAAGTTCCAGGGACCGGCAAGAGGTTATATCGCCATCAAGGATGACTCTGTTGAGATGGCGGCAGACCTGGGATTTGTGGCCATGATCTTCAGGACAACCATAGAAAAGAGGATAAGGAAAAAACTATATCAGGCGCTCGCCTGATATTCTGCTGACCGTTCGATCTTGTCCCTTACGTTTCGGCTTGATCTCTGAAAATGAAGCCCGTCTGTTTCACAGGGCCATACATTCGATTACAAATGGAGGGAACGGCTATGAAAATGATTGTGTTTGGTGATATTCATGAAGATAAAGAAAATGCGGCAAAAATAGACGGAATAGGCGATGCGGATTATGTCATCATCACCGGAGATCTCACCAACTACGCGGGCGCAGACAAGGCCAGGGAAATCATTGAATTCACATCGCGCTGCAATCCGCATATCTATGCCCAGGCCGGCAACCTCGATCAGAAAGAGGTAAATGATTACCTGGATGAGCTTGGGATCAATCTTCACGCCAATGGTTTTGATCTCAAAGGGGTAGGGATTTTTGGAGTCGGGGGATCGAATCAGACGCCCTTTAATACCCCGATTGAATACACGGAAGAAGAGATAGAAGAGTATATCCAAAGAGGATATGAAAAGATAAAACACCTCCCCCTTAAGATCCTGGTTCCTCACACTCCTCCATACGAGACAGCAGTGGATGTCGTGGGAGGCGGAGCCCATGTGGGGAGTATTGCCGTCCGGAAATTCATAGAGACATACGAACCGCAGCTCTGCCTCACAGGACATATTCACGAGGCAGCGGGAACAGACAAAATCGGAAAGACGATCATCATAAACCCCGGCATGTTGAAAGATGGAGGCTACATAGAGGTCACTGAAAATAAAGGGGAGCTCGCGGCGAACTTGAAGAAAATCTAATCAGGCTTCATGTTTTCGTTGTGTGAGGCTGTCCAAAATGGTACACCTCGGCGTGCTAATTATAATCCAAAAC
>MAXM01000096.1:0-6581 GCA_001751015.1 Desulfobacterales bacterium C00003106 | reverse complement strand
CTTTTAGGTTGAAACCGGATATGGACAGGAAGGAGAACACCAAATGAAAATCCTGGTGGTCGGAGGAGGGGGCCGGGAACATGCACTGGTCTGGAAGATAGCGCAAAGCCCAAAGGTAAAAAAGATTTTTTGCGCTCCGGGAAACGCGGGTATCGCAAAGCAGGCGACCTGCCTCCCCATAAGTTCAGATGACATAGACGGCCTGTTGAAGGTTGCAATCAAAAAGAAGATAGATCTTACAGTCGTAGGTCCTGAAATCCCCCTGACTGCAGGCATTGTTGAGAGGTTTGAAGGCAAGGGGCTTCGGGTATTCGGCCCGGTTGGCCGCGCCGCCCGGCTTGAGGGAAGCAAGGTGTTTGCCAAGGACCTGATGAAAAAATACGGCATCCCCACTGGTGACTACAGGCAATTCACAAATGCCAAAAAAGCAGTATTGTATGTAAAAAAGATAGGCTCCCCGCTGGTTATCAAGGCAGACGGCCTTGCAGCAGGAAAGGGGGTTATACTCTGCGCGACTGAAAGCGATGCCATAGATGCGATAGACCGGATCATGGTGAAAAAGGAATTCGGTCCTGTCGGCGCAAAGATACTAATAGAAGAGATGCTGACCGGCGAAGAGGCATCATTCCTGGTCTTTACCGATGGCGAAACCGTATTGCCTTTGCCGACCTCTCAGGACCACAAGGCTATCTACGACGGAGACAAGGGGCCGAATACCGGTGGGATGGGCGCTTACTCCCCCGCGCCTGTCATTGACGAACCGCTTCAGCAACGCATAATGGACACGATCATGCTCCCTGCGGTCAAGGCCATGGCTGCGGAGGGGACGCCATACAAGGGCGTCCTTTATGCCGGGCTAATGATCGAAAATGGCGAGGCAAAGGTCCTGGAGTTTAACGTGCGGCTCGGAGACCCGGAAACCCAGCCCCTGCTGGTCCGGATGAAGACAGATCTTGTGGACGTAATGGAAGCAGTGGTTGATGATCGCCTGTCAGAGATAGACCTTTCATGGGACAAAAAGGCATCTGTCTGTGTTGTGATGGCGGCAAAAGGATACCCCGGCTTATATGAGAAGGAAAAGGGCATTACAGGGATCGCCGCTGCGTCACGCATGAAGGATGTTGTGGTCTTTCACGCCGGGACCACACGCAAGAAGAAAAAGCTTGTGACAGACGGCGGACGTGTCCTCGGAGTTACGGGGATGGGAGATACCATTTCCGATGCAATCAAAAGGACCTATGCCGCGGTAGCGAAGATCAAGTGGCCGGGGGCGTATTTCAGAAAAGACATCGGTCAAAAGGCACTTGACCGCGGACCCGGATCTCCGGTCGTCGGCATCGTGATGGGGAGTGATTCCGACTGGGAGATCATGCAGGGGGCCGCAGATACCTTAAAAGAGTTCTTGGTTCCGTTTGAAATGACGATTGCCTCTGCCCACCGCTCGCCGGAAATGACGGCGGCCTATGCGACATCCGCGCGCCGACGCGGTCTAAAGGTGATCATAGCCGGGGCCGGGGCCGCCGCGCACCTGGCCGGAGCCATTGCCGCACATACAACGCTCCCCGTAATCGGGGTCCCTATTGATTCTTCTCCTTTGCATGGCATGGACGCGCTCCTGGCAACCATCCAGATGCCCTCAGGGATACCGGTTGCAACCATGGCCGTGGGCAAGGCAGGCGCAAAAAATGCCGGGATAATGGCGGCACAGATCCTTTCTGTAACAGATGAGGAGATTATGAAACGCCTCAAAGACTACAAGCAAAACCTGGCGGAAAAAGTGGCCCAAAAGGCTGCAAGGCTGTCGATACGTGGCTGAGATCATCTCTGTTGATACGAAAAATCTAGCAGACAGCGTCAACAGGGCCGCTATGGTTATCCGACAAAACGGACTTGTTGTCTTTCCGACCAGGGCCTTCTATGGCCTTGGAGCAAATCCGTTTTCCCAAAAGGCCATAGAAAAGGTCTATCAGATCAAGGAGCGAGACCCTGCAAAACCGATTCTTGTCCTGATAGGCGCAATATCGGATCTCGCCCCACTTGTTCAAGAGATACCGCCTCTTGCCATGAAATTGATCAAACAGTACTGGCCGGGGAAGGCCACTTTTGTCTTTGATGCAGCAGGTCTTTTTCCTGATATCCTGACAGGAGGAACCGGCAAGGTCGGCATCCGTCTTGTGGCGCATCCTGTGGCAAAGAAGTTGATCAGGGCCGTTGGCATGCCGGTTACCGGCACAAGCGCCAATAAATCGGGGATGCCGGCCTGTTCGGCTACAGCTCTTTTAGATAGCAAAATCGTTCAGGATGTGGATCTTGTTTTAGACAGCGGGCCCCTTAAGGGCGATGCCGGATCAACCGTGATAGATGTCACGGTAACTCCTCCAAAGGTCTTGAGAAAAGGTGTAATTACCTTTAATAGTTGAGTCGTCGAGTGCCAGGCGAGGTCTATAACTGAGGTCGATATGACTGCAGAATATACTGTCTTAATCATAGGTTACATTTTTGGATTTTACATGGCCTGGAATATCGGGGCCAATGACGTTGCAAACTCCATGGCCTCGGCCGTAGGCGCCAAGGCAATCACCCTGCGCCAGGCCGTATTTATCGCAGGTATATTGAACGTGGTCGGCGCGGTCTTTCTCGGATCGCACGTCACAGATACGATTCGCAAGGGGATTGTCTCTCCTGATGTGATGAGCGACCCTCATGTGGCCCTTCTCGGGGCTCTCGCCGCCTTGATTGCCGCGGCATTATGGGTTTTTTTTTCCACGTGGAAGGCCTTTCCGGTCTCCACGACCCACGCTATTGTGGGCGCCATGCTCGGTTTTGGAATTGTGGCAGGCGGGTTTTCCTCGGTCAACTGGACCAAGCTTCTTGCAATCGTGGCAAGCTGGATTATCTCACCTCTTTTCAGCATGCTCATAGCGTTTGTCATGTTCAAGATCATCTACAGGTTCATATTGACCCGGGAGAATCTCTTGGAAAAAGCAATCAAGCTGTCTCCCCGCTTTATCGGGGCGGCTTTTTTCTTAGTGATTCTATCGTTTCTCTTCAAGACTCCCCTGGGCAAGACAATGGCGATGGGGACTGCTTCTTCCATCGGTGTTGCTCTGACTGTTGCTATTGCGTTAGGATATGCAGGTAAGTGGTTGCTGCGACGTTATATCAAAACAAAGGGGGAAGAAGGCGTTGAAGATATCTTTCGTCGACTTCAAATCGGCACCTCCTGCTATGTAGCCCTCTCCCAGGGGGCAAATGACGTGGCCAATGCAGTCGGGCCGCTGGCCGTTGTCTACTTCCTCGTTAAGACCGGCTCTATCGGGGGCTCTGTGCCTGTTCCGGTTTTTCTCCTTCTGTTCGGAGGGGTCGGCATCGCCTGCGGCATATCGATGTGGGGGACCCGCGTCATTCAAACAGTAGGGTCCAAGATTACTACCCTGACAAACACCCGCGGTTTTTCTGTTGATTTTGGAGCAGCGACTACTGTCCTCATAGCATCAAAACTCGGACTCCCTGTGTCAACCACGCATGCTGCGGTAGGTTCCGTGATCGGAGTCGGTCTTGCCAAGGGGATTGAGGCAGTCAATTTTCGAATAGTCTTTAAAATCGTACTCTACTGGATAATCACGGTCCCTGCCGCCGCCGTAACCAGTATCGTCATATATAAGATATTAGACATGATATTCTTTTAGGATCTGTCCACAAGGAAGATGTACAGGTTATTTGCGGACAAGTTCTTAGATCCAGGGGAGGGGACAATGCGCATACCCATAATTTCCATGTTTATCTCTTCGCCTTTTGAAGGCCTCCAGGAACATGCACAAAAGGTCAGAGAAGGGGCTTCGGGTTTTCACAAGGCAGTGCAATATTACTTCTCAAATGATGAAGAGGCCTTTGAACGGAAGAGGATTGAGGTGGCCGGTCTGGAACAAGACGCAGATGCGATCAAGAGACGCATCAGGGGACATCTGCCGAAAGGGACATTGATGCCCATAGACAAGTTCCAGTTTTTCATGTACTTAAGGGAGCAAGACAGGATCATAGACGCCTTTGAAGATGTCCTGGACTGGTTCTCCTTCAGGCCTGCGCATAAGATCCCGGAAGACCTGCAGGGCGATATCATATTCCTGACAGACTCCGTTCTTGAACCAATCGATAGTCTCTGCAAAATGGTTGTGGAGGGACAGAAGTACTTTAAAAGCTATACCGAGAAGCAGCGGAGGATCGTAAAAGACCATATCCGGGAACTTCGCATAAAAGAGCACCAGGCGGACATGCTCGAGGCGACACTGAAACAGGCCATCTTTGCGCTGGACGAAACAGAAGGCGTGACAATATTCTATCTGATCCGGCTGGTGGAAATCATCGGCAGCATTGCGGATCATATAGAAAACTCAGGAGATATGATGAGGGCCATGATCGCGAAGTGAAGCTCAGAAGTGAAGCTCAATAGAGTTGCGCAAGGGTTTCCCAAAAGGTCGGAAAGGATTTTTCCACGCAGCCCGGGTCTCTGATCTCAATACCGGGGACCGCAAGCCCTGCTGCTGCAAAGCACATTGCAATCCGGTGATCATCGTAAGTATCTATGACTGCTTTGTGCGGTTGCCCCCCCTCTATGATCAGGCCGTCCGGCAGAACCTCTACGTTTATTCCCATCTTTGTGAGTTCATTTTTCACGGCCTGGAGGCGGTCGGTTTCTTTTACCTTGAGATGGGCTACATTGCTGATCGTTGTCGTGCCTTGAGCAAAAGCAGCCACAACTGCAAGGGTAGGCACGACATCCGGCATCATTCCCATATCCGCCCTGATGCCGTGCAATGGCTGTCCCTGCACACTGACACCATCGGGCTCTTCTTCCACGTGACAGCCCATGGCAGACAGCAGGTCAAGAAGCCCCAGGTCTCCCTGAGAAGATGCGCGCCGGATATCCGCAACCTTGATCTTTGTGCCTGTAATCGCTGCCGAGGCCCAGAAGTAGCTTGAGTTGGACGCGTCAGGTTCTATGGCCACGCTCGCAGGGAGATATCCTGTGCGGCCCGCCACGGAAAATCTGTTTCCGTCTTTTTCTTCGACCTTCGCGCCAAACCGTTCCATGACCTCCATGGTCATTGTCACATACGGCCTTGAGACCAGTTCCCCGGGGATTTCTATGTCAATTCCTTGCTTAGTGTAGGGCCCTGTGAGCAAAAGGGCTGAAAGATACTGGCTGCTTATGTTCGCCTTGAGCGTCAGGCTCCCGCCTTCCAGACCATCGGCTTCAACGCAAACCGGAGGACATCCGTTCCCATTTATCGAACGGGCGTGCGATCCGGTCTGGTTCAGTCCGTCTAAGAGGTCCTGGATCGGACGTTCCGACATCCTCGCATTTCCGGCAAGCGTGTATGTCCCCTTGCCGAGAGCAGTCACCGCAGTCAAAAAACGGATAGAGGTCCCTGCATTGCCGAATTGCAGTGTCTCGGACGTGGCGGCGGGCTTTCCCCCAACACCCCTGACCGTAAAACTGTTGCCGACACGATCAATAAGAGCGCCCAGTTTTTTCAGGGCTCCCATTGTGTAAGATGTGTCATCACAAAAGAGTCCGTTTTTAATAAAGCTTTTTCCATCAGCCAGGGCAGCCGTAACTAAGGCCCTGTGCGTATAGCTCTTTGAGCCGGGAACAGCGACCGTGGCATCGGTAACTCCTATGGATTGAATTCTATTTGTCATCTGCCTGGTTTCCTTCTTTCTTCGGCGGCTTTCAGCATCAGGTCAGCCGGAGCCTTTTTCCCGGTCCAGAGTTCAAACTGGGCCGCCCCCTGGTATATCAACATGTTCAGACCATTGATCTGCGTGCAGCCCCGAGCTTCTGCGTCTTCGAGAAGACGGGTTTTTAACGGGCTGTAAACCGCATCCATTACAATCATGCCGGGTTTGAGGAACTCAAAAGGAAGAGGGGATTTTTCTGAATTCGGGTGCATCCCCACGGTGGTGGCATTGACAACTATCTCCGTATCCGCCTGCATTATGTCGGAAAGCGGAACAAACTCGCATCCCAGGTCCTCGGCCAGCTTGCGTCCGCGATCAACGGTACGGTTAAAGACAACAACCTTCCCGCCTGCAGACTGCACTCCAAAGCCTATGGCCCGGGCAGCGCCTCCCGCGCCCACTACAGCAACCCGCTTTCCCTGTATCGGCCCCTTTTCCGACAAGGCCCGCACCGCTCCGATACCGTCTGTATTGGTCCCGGTCAAGACCCCGTCCCTATTCACTACGGTATTTACCGCCCCGATCTTTGCTGCAGCATCGTCGATCTGATCAAGATATGGCATTATTGATATCTTGTGAGGAACAGTGATGCTCACGCCACGGATATCAAGTGTTCGCACTGCCTGAACCGCCGCCTCTATATCTGCGACGTCAAAAGGGACATAGCAGGCCTCAATTTCAAGATGCCTGAATGCCGCGTTGTGCATTACAGGGCTCAGGCTGTGTCCAACCGGGTGCCCGAAGATACCGTACAATTGCGGTCTAAGTCTGTCAGACAAACAAATCCTCCTTTGCTTGACCCATAACTAACATGAGCCATAGCAATCATCAAGCCCTGT
>MAXM01000095.1 GCA_001751015.1 Desulfobacterales bacterium C00003106 | reverse complement strand
CTGATTATCTTAAATGCTGCAAGTATCTTTGTGAGGTGAATCCGCAAAAGGAGACCTTTACGAAAAGGCTTTATGCAGAGATGGTCGCCTGCTCAAAGCTCCTGGAGGACTTTCTTGACTTCCATGGGGCCAAAAACAACAGCGAATGGTATTATTACAGGGAACTGGTCTCTACTACAAGGAACCTTGCCGCGGTTGCTTATACGCAAAAACATATCTTTAGCCGATTCCCTTCTTATGCGCTGGGCAAGGTGCCCAATTTCGAAGAAAAGGGTTTGCAGATCCATAAATTCCTGGTCCGATCCCTGCGCAATGTCAGTTCCGCCTCTTTGGAGGAGGCCGGCCATCTGAAAATACAAATTCCTTGCGACAACTTCGCATGGGACCATTTTCCTGGAATATCCACAGATTATCTTCTTGACTCGAATATTGACGATCAGGACAGGGTTGAAGAAAAAAAAAATATTGTCAGGATCTGCACAAAGTTTTTGAATGTGGTGAAAGACTTTGACATGTTGGGCTTTTACGAACCTTATGCAGTTGAGAAGATAAAAGCGATTGTGCCCTCCAAGATCAACGAGGAAGAAATGCGCGGCCTTGAAATGGTGGTGCATAACCTGCAATCCTCATTTGATACATACATAAACAGGAACGTCCTCAAATTCGGAACTGTCAGGCTGAAACGCCTCAGGGGGATCATATCGATTGTTCTGCATTTGATGGAACTTTCAGGCAGACTGCTCCACTATTATGAGCGTCATCTCTATGAGGTGGGATACAAGAATACCAACAAGACCGTTGCGGACAGCCTGATGAAGATAGTGGGTGAAGACTATATCCTGGATGGTATTGTGAATTACGGATTGTACTATATATGCAAATTTCTTACATCAGGACGGGATGTCGCAAGACACGTCCTTAACGAAAACATAGAAAGGTCTTCTATCAGGGTTGGCATCCCGAAAGAAATGGGGTTTCACAGCCGCCCCAGCCTGTTAGTAGCCAAGATCGTTCAACACTACGGAGGACAGGTGGAATTGTGTGTGAACAGGGACAGATTTGATGCCGGAAGCGTCCTCGATATCCAGTGGGCCGGTGGAAAAATAGCAAAGGAAAAAATCAAACAGGTAGTCTTTCAAGGCGATGTCAGGGCGCTGAACGATATCAGGATACTGGCTGACACAAATTACGGTGAAGATACGATGGGAAAGGGGGTTCCACTCCCCAAGGAACTCATTTATCTGAGGCAATAGAGCAAACAATGCTTTCTATGGGCAAATGCGTTGCTGTCATAGTGGCTGCCGGCAAAGGCGTACGCATGGGGAATGGGGTCAGGAAGCAGTACCGCATCCTCGGGGACAGGCCTGTTCTTGCCCGCACGCTTTTTCTGTTTCACAAGAGACCTGAAATCGACAATATTGTGCTGGTCGTGCCGGAGGCCGATCGGTCTTTTTGTCGAAATATGATCATAGAGCCTTCTCACCTCGAAGAAAAGACCGAGCTGGTCTCAGGGGGTTCCTGCCGCCAGGAATCTGTCTATAACGGGCTCCAGGCTGCAGGCGGGGATTGCTCTATTGTGTTGATTCACGATGCCGTCCGGCCGTTTGCCTCAGCGCGGCTCATCGCCGAATCAATGGCAGGCGCCGTAAAATACGGCGCCTGCATTGCTGCGGTCCGTGCAAGAGATACCCTGAAGGTCGTAAGAAACAACACGATAAGACAAACTCTTTCCCGTGACGAGGTGTGGATGGCCCAGACCCCCCAGGCATTTCAATATGATATCATTATGAAGGCGCATGAGACAGCCCGGGAAAAACGATTCAAGGGGACAGACGATGCGGCGCTTGTTGAACATTCAGGGATCGAGGTTCATGTGATCGAAGGAGACGCCCGGAACATCAAGATTACCCTCCCCGAAGACCTGGAAATAGCAGAAGCCCTGCTCGGCGCAAGAAAAAAAGGCAAAGGCTGACGCCTTCGCCTTTTTTCCCTGTCTCACAAATCGCCTTTTATGCAAACGCCTTTTCAAAATTCGGCACAACCTGTTTCTTGCGGCTCATTACACCATCAAGCCAGACCCTTCCTCCCTCGGGAGCCTTACCAAACGCCTTTTCAACAACCGACTCGTCGTCTGACGCGATAAGCATTTCTGAACCCTCTTTCATAATATCAGTCAAAAGCAGAAACACACTGTGCCGCCCGCCTTCTTCTTTCAGGGCCTTGATATCTTTTGCCAGATCGTCCTTTACGCCGTCCAGGATGGACAGGTCAACAACCTCAAGCTGGCCGATACCGACCTTCTTGCCGCTCATATTGAAATCTTTGTAGTCGCGCTCGACCAATTCGCGGATAGGCGTTCCTTCAACCGCGGACTTGACCTTAAACATCTCCATTCCCAAGGCCTGAAGATCAGTTTCTCCCGCGATCTTTGCCAGGGCTTCAGCCGCTTCCTTGTCTTTGTCGGTACAGGTCGCAGACTTGAAAATAACAGTGTCACTCAGGATAGCGCAAAGCATGATGCCGGCAATATCTTTAGGAATATCCACTCCTAAAAACCCGTACATTGATTGGAGAACTGTACAACTGCAGCCGACAGGCCATATCCAGCATTCGACAGGATTGGGAGTCGTAACATCACCCAGTTTGTGATGGTCAACAATCCCGAGAATCTCGGCTTCACCCAGGTCATCAGGACTCTGTGACAGATCAGAATGATCCACGAGAAAGACCTGCTTGCCGGCAAAAGAAGTCATGACATCAGGAGTGCTCACCCCGAATTTGTCCAGGATGAACTTCGACTCCGGGTTAAGTTGCCCCTGTGTCACAGCGGTACACTCAACGCCAAGTTTGTTTTTTAAATTGGCAAGAGCAATAGCAGCACAAACAGTGTCAGAATCAGGATTCTTGTGTCCAAATACATATACAGCCATGAATACCTCCTTTTCATTGACGATTCAGGCAACAGCCCCTCCCTTAGGAACGGCGATTGCGCCTATTATGATCTTTTTTGCACCATCAGAGTATCAGGATATATTTACAGGATTTCTCTTCATCAACCTACTTTCGCGGAGATGAAGGCCTCAACTGCATCTTGTGCCCTTAAAATCACTTCGTTCAGCAAATTCTCCTGTTCCTGATCAAATCTTCCCAACACATAATCCGTTACTTCTTCTTTTGTCTCGGGTCGTCCAATCCCGATTCTGATGCGGGCAAAATCCCCGCTTCCAAAGACTTGAACCAAAGACCGCAGACCGTTGTGCCCCCCATGCCCCCCTTTCATTTTCGATTTTATCTTACCAAATGGAAAATCTATATCGTCATGTATTACCAACAGATTGCTTGCGTCTATCTTGAAATACCCCGCTAACTGGCGCGTAGGAGGCCCACTCATATTCATATAACTCTGCGGCTTTGCCAGAATTACATCTCTGTCATGAATGAGACCCCGCCCATAGACAGCATTGAATTTCTCCCTGCCCATCGGTATTCCGTAAGCCTGTGAAATGCGATCCGCAACCCTGAACCCGATATTATGTCTCGTATAACAGTATCGCGCCCCGGGATTACCCAGCCCTACAATAAGATACATATTCGATAGAAGAAAGGACTAGTCCCCGTTCCTTATTCGGCGGCGCCTTCGGCTTCCTCCTCTTTTTCTTCTTCTCCGGCTTCTCCAACTTCTTCGGCTTCCTCCTCTTCTTCGACCACTATGATAGGAGCAAGCACCGTCACGACTGTGTAGTTAGTATCGGCCAACACGCTTATCTTTTCGCCGACCGCAATATCGGCTATGTGCAGGGAATCACCAATGTCAAGATCGCTGATGTCGATCTGAATGGTTTCGGGGATATCCATTGGAAGGCACGACACTTCAATCTCTTTTCGTATGAGCTGCACAATGCCCCCTTGTTCGCCCCCTATGGACTTCCCGGTCAGGACAAGAGGCACATCCACCTCTATCGGTTTGTCGAGCGAAATCTCATAAAAATCCACATGCACGTATTCCTGCGTAACAGGAGTCACCTGTAATTCTTTCACCATCGCCATTTGGGGCGCGTTCTCTTCACCATCGATAAAGAGCTTGAAGATTACATTTTCGCCGGAGCCTGATTGGAAAGTCTGTTGTAACTCCCGCCCATAGACTGAAAGCAGGACTGACTCTCTGTTTGGCCCATATAATATTCCGGGGATCCGCCCTTCCCTTCTAAGGCTCCGTGCATAGCCCTTGCCGGTTGTAGTTCGACTTGATACTGTTAATCCAACGGTTTCCAACGAATGTTCCTCCTATACAAAAAGCGAACTCACGGACCTTCCCGTATGACTTCTGATCATGGTCTCTCCCAGGAGATCCGATATTGACAGCACTCTGATCTTTTCACACTCTCTTGCTTTATCATTCAACGAGATTGTGTTCGTAACCACCACTGCCTTGAATGGTGAATTGGAAATACGGTCAACGGCCGGTCCGGACAGAACAGCATGCGTGCAATACGCGTACACCTCTTCAACTCCCCTGCTCACAAGCGCTTCGGCCGCCTGGACCAAAGTCCCCGCCGTATCAACCATGTCATCCAGCACAATTACCTTTTTTCCCTTTACATCACCGATTACATTCATCGCCTGTGCAATATTCGGCGCCTCCCTGCGTTTGTCTATGATGGCAAGTTCGGCATGAAGCCTCTTGGCAAAGGCGCGGGCGCGTTCCACTCCGCCTGCATCCGGCGATACAACAACAAGATTTTCGATAAGATTTTCCTTGATATAGTCGAGAAGGACAGGGGCTGCAAAAATATTATCAACGGGTATGTCAAAAAAACCCTGTATCTGGCCGGCATGAAGATCCATCGTGATGATACGGTTGGCCCCTGCCATTGTAATCATGTTGGCGACTAACTTCGCGCTGATCGGAACCCTTGGCGCCACTTTCTTGTCCTGACGCGCATACCCGAAATAGGGAACCACCGCTGTTATCCGGATAGCGGAAGAACGCTTGCATGCATCCAACATCAAGAGCAATTCGACAAGATTGTCGTTAACCGGAGCGCTGGTCGACTGCATTACAAATACATCTTTCCCGCGGATGTTCTCCCGGATCTCAATCTGGATTTCACGATCACTGAATCTAGTTACGTTGGCCTGGCCCAAAGGCACATTAAGATACTCGGTTACTTCAGCAGCCAGATCCTTATTGGCGTTGCCTGAGAACAAAATAAATTCGTACATAATTCGCGTGTAAACCCTTCTGTGTGAGTGGCTGGGGTGGGAGGATTCGAACCTCCGTATGCAGGAACCAAAATCCTGTGTCTTACCACTTGACTACACCCCAATGCCTTTGACATCAGTCAAGGAGTTGAGTCTAAGTCAGCAGAGGTTCCGCCAAAAAGACGTTCCATTTTCCCTGCCTGTTCCTGATAGACCGACAGACAGTCTTCGCACTATTTATGGTGTCAAATATGCCAAAAACTGCAGGCCCGCTGCCCGACATTAGTGCCCCTTGCGCGCCATTGTCGATAAGAACACTTTTGATAATCTCAAGCGCCGGGTATTTCTGAAAGGTTACTTTCTCCAGATCATTATGCAAAAGCTGCGCAAGTTCAGAAACGGTTTTTATAGAAGTAGGAATATTAGAATCTATTGCACTATTTGTCAACTCTAAATTTTCATATACCCATGCTGTTGAGACCTCAAGTCCAGGATCAATCACGACGAGCCAAAAGGGAGGAAGGCAACCCAGGCCGACAAGCTTGTCTCCTATGCCGGAGGCCATTGCCGGAGAACGAAAAATAAAGAACGGGACATCAGCTCCTATCTTGCCGGCCATGGACATAAGGGACTCTTTTGAAAACGGGTTATCATAGCGCCGGTTCAAACCCATCAATACGGAAGCCGCATTGCTGCTTCCCCCGCCTAACCCCGCGGCCACAGGGATGCTCTTCCTGATGGTGATGCGCACTCCATCAGATGCCCCGTATCTCTTCATAAAAAGACTGGCCGCCTTGCAGGCAAGATTCGACGAATCTTCAGGAACGCGCGGGTCGGAACACTCTGCTCTTATTGAGGAAACATCAAACGATAGCGTCACGTGGTCAAAGATCGTCACCCCGCACATGACCGACAGGATGTCGTGATATCCGTCTTCCCTCTTGCGAAGCGCCTTTAGGAAAAGGTTTATCTTGGCCGGAGATCTTAGGTCCGGCATCCTATCGCTCAATCGTTATGATCATGACAATTGCTTTTCTTTTTACAAGCATCTGTACCTTTTTGTCATTTTTCAGTTTGTCGACCGTGTTTTTATACTCCTTGATATTGTGGACACGTTCCCTGTTGATTTCCTTTATGACATCCTCTGGTTCGAGACCGGCCTCCGCGCCCGGACTACCAGGAGCAACCCTTGTGATAACCACTCCCTTTGCAACCTCGAACCCGTAACGCTCCGCCATCTCCGGCGTAATGTCACTTACAGTTATGCCAAAGCCGCTTTCAGCATCCGGCCCTTCCACGGAGGTTCCCTCCTTCTCATCGGTCCGTTTGGCGATAAGGGCGCCAAGCGTCTCTGTTTTGCCATTCCGAAGTACCTTGATGGAAATCTTTTTACCGACAGGGATTTCAGCAATCAATCGGCTCAGGTCTCTGCTGTCGTTGATTTTTTCCCCATTTATTTCCCTGATGATATCATTTGCCTTAATACCCGCCTTGTCAGCCGGGTCCCCCTTGAAGATCTGGCCCACCAGAGCGCCCTTGCCGTCTTGAACCCCGTAATATTCGGCCAGTTCAGGAGTCAGGTCCTGGATGCTCACCCCGAGCCATCCGCGGGTAACGTGGCCGGATGTCTTCAATTGGTGCAGGATGCTGTCGGCCATGTCTATCGGGATGGCAAAACCGATCCCGTGCCCGCCGGCAATGATTGCCGTGTTGATGCCGACCACTTTTCCGTCCATGTTGATCAGGGGTCCGCCGCTGTTTCCCGGGTTGATAGAGGCATCGGTCTGGATAAAATCATCATACGGTCCGGAACCGATCACACGCCCTTTGGCGCTCACAATTCCGGCAGTCACTGTATGTTCCAGGCCGAACGGACTTCCTATGGCCAGGACCCAGTCTCCGACATTAAGCGCGTTGGAGTCTCCGAGTGTTACGGTGGGCAGGCTCTCTTTTGCGTCTATCTTTATCAATGCAATATCAGTCTTTGGATCTCTTCCTATAACCGCGGCGTCAAACTCCCTGCCGTCTGACAATTTTACCTTGATCTTGTCAGCCCCCTCAATCACATGGTTATTGGTGACGATAAAGCCGTCCTTGTCTGTAATAAATCCCGATCCGAGGCTTCGTTGTTTGAAATCCTGTTCAGGGATCTCCCCAAAAAACCTGTCGAAGAACTCCTGGAAGCCGTCGTTCTTGCCAAGTGGCCCCTGAAAATGTTTGAATACTCTCCCCCCACCCTTTATGGTCCTGACTGTTCGAATATTGACCACTGCGGCGCCGGTTGCCTTTGCGAGTTCGGAAAAGTTTGCCGGAACCATCACAGTCCCGAGAGCCGGAGCAGCCTTTGATTCCTGTGCAGGACCGGTGGTACACGCAATAGACAAAAGACCGATAATCAGACAAAGCCGTCCTATTGTCCACCATCGAGGCGTCCGCAGTTTCCCATTTGATTTCATAGTATTATCCCTTGATTTTGTTAGAAAAAAAGTAACTCGACAGTCAACAAGAGCATCCCTACTTCTCCTTGATGTAACGCATCCTTATATCGTACAGGATATTAGCAAGAAGATTCTCTTCATCAGGATTGAGATTTCCCCTGGTTTTTTCTTCAAACATCCCTAAGATATCTATGGTCTGTTTCGCCATGGCAAGGTCTTTTTTTGGGGCGCCCGTGTTTGGATCGGCCATTTCTCCGAGATGGACAAGCACTGATGAACTCAAAGACAGGACAAACGTCGAGAAGTTCACCTCCGGGAGTTGAGTTCTCGCTCTTTCTTTGGGCGGTTCTTCTTTGGGTGGTTCTTCTTTAAGCGACGCGTTTTCGGCCGGTTTTTCTACGGCTTCCTGTTTTGAACCTTCTGATTCGCCGGAAAAAATGCGTTTGTCCTTAACGACAAATCCCTTTTCTTCTGCTTCCATGATCGCCTCCTTATTTATTTCCACAGCACTTAAAGCTCCAATGGTCTGACTGAGTTGACCAAAGCAAGAGATCGAAGATCCTGAAGCGCCTCATCGGACGCGGAGTCATCCGTTACAAGAAAGATTACATTATGGCCTCCACCCGTATCCTGCCCTACGTGCATGCGGGCAATATTGACACCATGCTTTCCCAATACAGTCCCGATCACTCCGATCGCCCCGGGTCTATCTTCGTTATGTACACACAGAATGTGTCCCTGCGGCACGAGATCGAGGCGTGAATCATTGATAGAGACAATCCTCGGATCGTTTTTCCCGAACAGGGTGCCGGAGATCGTATTGGCGCCGGCAGAGAATCTTGTGCGGATAGTCATCGAATTGGCGTAGTCTTCAACATGAGTGCTTTTTGACTCAACCACTTTGATACCACGATCTTTTGCTATTACACACGCATTAACAGAGTTGACATCGTCTTTCAGAATAGGAGTCAACAATCCCTTCAGGACCGCAGTGGTCAAGGAAGATACATCAACAAAGAAGTCCCCCATATATTCGATAGCCACTTCATCAATGGGGCCCTCGGCAAGCTGAGCATGAAGACTGCCCATACGGTCCGCAAGGAGAAGATACGGTTTTAGCCGGGCAAGGAGTTCTCCGGTGATCGACGGGACATTCACTGCATTGACAATCGTTTCTTCCCGGAGATAGTCGATCACCTGACTTGCCACAGATACGGCCACATTGATCTGGGCCTCCGTGGTTGAGGCGCCCAGGTGCGGGGTTCCTATAACATTGTTTAGTTCAAAGAGGGGAGATCCGACCGGCGGTTCTGTTTCAAATACGTCCAGGGCTGCTCCGGCCACCTTGCCTGACTGCAGCGCCTCAAGAAGGTCCGCTTCGTTTATAATTCCTCCTCTTGCGCAATTTATCACCATTACCCCTTTTTTCATCTGGTCAAATGCAGCCTTGTTCAGGAGCCCGATAGTGCTTTTCATTCTCGGAACGTGGACTGTAATGTAGTCAGATCTCTTGAAGAGTTCCTCCGCGGATACGGCCTCCACTCCCGCCTTCTCCAGCACCTTCTCGGTCACAAAGGGATCATACACGATGACCTTCATCTTGAGTCCAAGCGCCCGGTCCGCTACGATGCTTCCGATTCGGCCATAACCGATCAGCCCAAGCGTCTTCTTAAAGACCTCTCTCCCCCTGAGTTTTTTCTTTTCCCAAAGCCCTGCTTTTAACGAGGCCGTACCCTGGGATATGTTACGGGAAAGAGCGAGCAGGTGCGATATTGTATGCTCCGCCGTTGTAACTACATTCCCTTCCGGAGTGTTCATTACAACAATACCGTTCTTTGTTGCTGTGGGAATATCAACATTGTCCAGGCCAATGCCTGCCCGGGCGATCACTTTGAGCTTGGGAGCTGCTTCAATTATTTCTTTCGTGACCCTTGTGGCGCTTCTGATGATCAATGCGTCATAGTTTTTCATAATGCCCTTGAGCTCTTCGGGAGAAAGACCGACATTTACGTCTACATCAATTCCCTCAGCCTGCCGCAACATTTCTATGCCTATATCTGCCAAGTTGTCGCTCACCAATACTCTCATTACGTTTAGCTTCCCCTCCATTGATGCGTGTTGGTTTTCAGTGAAAATTTTGTACTTTCAAACAGAACGAGTTGTCAAGGATAAAGCTGGCTAATTTTTTCTTGACGCATGATCTTTCCCTATAGTAAGAATGCATTCGTAATAAAAAAATTATTATCTTAGCATAGTTAAGGACAATTTGTCAACAACTTGGGCCTGCCCGTCCGTGAGAATCATGAATGGTTATGTTAAACCGCCCTTTGTTTGTCTCATTGCCGACATCCGCACTTTACACCCTAAACGAGGTGAAAAGAAATGAAAGCAAATCGTATTCATAACTTCAATCCCGGCCCTGCGGCCCTGCCGCTTTCTGTCCTGGAAGAAATCAGGGACAGTTTCCTGAACTATAAGGGCTCCGGGATGTCCATTGTCGAGGTAAGCCATCGGTCAAAATGGTTTGATGACGTGATAAACGACGCAAGATATCGAGTAAAAAGGCTCCTTGGGCTCAGCGACGACTATCATGTGCTTTTCATGCAGGGTGGCGCCAGCATGCAATTCTGTATGGCTCCCATGAACCTGATCCCCGAAGGTCGTCCTGCTGATTATGTCAATACAGGCACATGGTCGACAAAGGCTATCCACGAGGCCCGCTTGCAGGGGAAAAAAATCAACGTAGTCGCCTCTTCGGAAGACAGAGGTTTTTGTTACATTCCCCGCAACATATCTTTCACGGAGAATGCGGCGTACGCGCATCTTACATCCAACAATACAATCAAGGGCACACAATGGGCTTCTTTCCCGGATACCGGTCAAGTCCCTATTGTTTGCGACATGTCCTCAGACATCATGAGCAGGCCCATTGATCCGGCCCCTTTTGGACTCATGTATGCCGGGGCGCAAAAGAATATCGGACCTGCCGGCGTGACTCTCGTAATTATCCGGGATGACATGGTGAAGCGGTCTCCTGAAAACCTTCCTGCGATGCTGAACTATTCAACGTTTTCAGCCAAGAACTCCATGTTCAATACCCCGCCCTGCCTTGCGATCTATGCCTGCCGGTTGGTTCTGAAATGGCTGGAAGAGACCATCGGAGGCCTGGATAAAATGGAGAGTATCAACCACAAAAAGGCAGCGATACTATACGATGCAATAGATGGAAATGAGTTCTATCGCGGCACGGCGGAAAAAGAGAGCCGTTCCATGATGAATATAACCTTTCGGCTCCCGAGCGAAGACCTGGAACTCGAATTTGTGGCCCAGGCCCTTGACAATGGTCTCGGCGGTCTGAAGGGACACCGCTCAGTGGGAGGATGCCGCGCTTCCATCTACAACGCAACGGGCCTGGATGCGGTTCATGCCCTGGTAGAATTCATGAAAGAATTCGCCGAAAAAAAGGGATAGGAACGGGGACGAAATAACATGATAAAGCTTGGAATTATAGGCCTTGCCCGAAGCGGCAGGTCAACCGTATTTCGCGCCCTGACCGCAAGCAGCCAGGATGGGGAATATTTGCGCGGGAGAGATTCGGATCAGATAGGGGTAGTCTTTGTCCCTGACGAAAGAGTCGATCTCCTTACCGGCATGTACCATCCCAAAAAAAGGACGTATGCCCAGGTCGAGTATCTTCTTCCAGCCCAACAAATGTCGACCGAACCCCTTGCCAAAGAGCCGGGGACGTGGAAGCTGGTCAGGCACTGTGACGCGCTCATTCATGTTGTTCGCAACTTCTCCGAACCCGGGGGCGAGCCTCCGAATAGTGAAGCCGATTTCAGAAAACTGGAACAAGAGCTTATCCTTGCTGATTTCATGGTCGCGGAAAAACGAATTGAGCGGATCGAATCAGAAAAAAAAAGGGGGAGAAAGATCAATGAAGAAGAGTTTTCCCTCATCAAAGCCTCTCTATCCGTGCTTGAAGAGGAAAGGCCCTTGAGGGATGTCCCGGAACTGGCGGCTTCACCCCTTCTCAGGGGATATACCTTTCTTTCCGCAAAGCCGGTGCTGCTTCTTTTCAACAACACTGACGAAGACAACAGCGCCCCGAACTGGGTGAAAAAAAAAGAAGAGCTGAACCCAACCGTAGTCAGGGGAGAGCTGGAGATGGAACTTGCCCAAATGTCGGCGGACGATGCCGAAGAATTCCTCACAGAGTTTGATATCAGCACCTCTGCACTCGACCGTGTGATCCGGCGTTCGTATGAACTGCTCGGGCTGATCTCCTTTTTTACTGTGGGTGAAGACGAAGTAAAGGCATGGACCATAAAAAAGGACACCGTTGCGCTTGATGCCGCAGATGTCATCCATTCAGATATCAAGAGGGGCTTCATACGGGCGGAAGTTGTTGCATATCAAGACCTCATGAATGCCGGAGGTTACCAGGAGGCAAAAAAACAGGGCCGGGTTCGCCTTGAAGGCAAGGGATATACGGTAGCAGACGGAGATATCATCCACTTTCGGTTCAATGTATAGAAAACGCCCATTCGTGCGGCGATCCTCATTCGCAAGAACCCGATATGAAATTCATTCCTTCCCAAATTCTTTACTTTGCTCGAAGCAGAACAACTAAGAGGAACTTCAAACTTCTATTCAAGTTCCTTTTGGTGTTGACAATGCTGGTGGTAATATACAGCGTTTTGTTTCATTTCATAATGCTTTTTGAAGAAAGGGAGTTTAGCTGGATTACAGGTTTCTATTGGACACTCACTGTGATGTCCACGCTTGGTTTTGGTGATATCACCTTTGCGAGTGATTTAGGC
>MAXM01000094.1 GCA_001751015.1 Desulfobacterales bacterium C00003106 | reverse complement strand
TAGCTTAGGAACGTGGACGAATTAACTTCCTCAAGTAGGCCCACAGATTTGGCAAAGGCGGCCTGAAGCCGTGATGCATAGTTGCGGAAGTTATTTCGTCCCCATTCCTTATATCCAGTTGCGGTTTTTTAATCTCAGAAAACGTGAATGGCAGAAGATCGGACCGCGATATAGACGTCTTCCCCGTTAGAGAGCTTCATTTCAAAGAGAGCCCTCCTCGTGAGCATTCCCCTGAAAATGATCTTTCCGGTTCTGACGGAAACCTCGTGGTAAAGGTCTCGGTCAATCGTCTCTGATATCTTGCCTTGAAACACGTTGAGGCCGTTTCCTGAAAGCTTTTCTCTTGTGATCTGAATATCTTCAGACCGGATCGCTACGTAGCGCTTGTCTCTTTGGGGTGAGGCTTCGAGGTGTAACTCCAGGTCATCCAGTATCGCTCTATTGTCTTTGAAGACAGGTGCAAAAACATTTTTCATGCCCACGAATTTTGCTGCAAAAGGCGTGGCCGGCCGTTGAAAGACTTCGGACACAGGGCCGATCTGTTCAATTTTGCCGTTATTCAGGATAGCCGTTCGTTCGCCCAGGAAAAGCGCTTCAGCAAAATCGTGGGTGACCATCAGGAAGGTGGTTCTTGTTTCCTGATGGAGTTTTTTCAGGATGTCCCGAATCTCTTCGCGGAAATTGGGGTCCAGGGCAGAGAGGGGTTCATCCAAAAGCAGAACGGAAGGATTTACGGCCAGGGCTCTTGCAAGGGCTACCCGCTGTTTCTCACCGCCGCTCAGATGGCAAATAGAACGGTGAGCAAGCGCTTGGAGTCTGAGACGCTCCATGAGCCACTCTACCCATTTCCCGGAGGATTGCCGGTCGGTTTTGTGGTACCGCAATCCGAAGGTAACGTTTGCAAGAACAGACAAGTGGGGAAAAAGGGCATAGTCCTGATAGAGTATCCCGATGCCCCGTTTCTCCGGCGCCAGGTCTGTAATGTCCCGATCATTCACACGTATGCGGCCGCTCGTGACGGGAACAATACCGGCCACGGCTTCCAGTATCAAGGTCTTGCCCGCTCCTGTCGGACCGAGAAGCGTGAAAAACTCCCCGGTCTGAATTGAAAGCTCAATATCCTGCAGAGCAAATCCATCAAGCACAATGCGCAAGGTTTTGATCTCGATCATGTTTGGCCCTTTTTGGGCAGAGAAAAAACCCTCAAAAGGAGAAACAGCATGAGGCAGACCAGTATAAGCCAGACTGCTACGGGTTGAGAATATTTCAGGCCATAGGCGGTAAAGCGTTCATAAATCATCACTGGTGCGATCATAGGGTGATAGGCCACAATAATAACAGCTCCAAATTCACTGATCGCTCTTGCACAGCACATGATAATGCCTGCCAGCATAGAGCGCCATGCAAGAGGAAGAGTCACCCGAAAAAATGTCCCGGCAGGAGAAGCCCCGAGACTCCTTGAGACATTTTCCAATCGTACCGGGACGGCTTCAAATCCTGCCTTGGCGGTGTTGACGTAAAATGGCAGCCCGACAAAGGTCAGCACTGTAACAATTCCGGTGACGGTTCCCATAAGCTGTATTCCGACTTCCTGCATAAGGCTGCCGAGCCAGTGATTTTTTCCGGCCAGCCCTAAAATGGCAATCCCGATGACAGGGTGTGGAATCATGATGGGAAGATCAACAATGCTCTCAACAAACTTCTTGCCCCGGAAATCCTTACGGGCAAGCAGATAGGCAAATGGAGTGCCTATCGCAAAGGAAATAAGGGCTGCCAGTCCGGATGTGTAGATACTGAGCGAGATGGAACGACGCACGGTCGGGTCTTGAAAGGTCTCTTTAAGGTCTTGAAAAGAGGGCTGGACGATCATCTGGATCAAAGGGAGAAGAATAAAGGCCACAACAACGGAACTGCAGACAACCGTCAGCCAGAAAAACGGGTCAATTCTCTTTTCTATTTTCATGTTTGATGGTTTCGCAAAGGGTTCGCTCAAAGAGTCATCAATTCTTTACCTCAACCAATTTTTGCAGAGATACCGGCAACATGGACTTGATTTCATCCGTGGAAACGCGGCAGGGAACAAAAGGAGGCTGCCCCATCTCTTCCAGGATATTCAGTCCGCCGTCCGGACTCATCAGGAACTGCAGGAATGCGATTGCCGCTTCCGGGTTCTTCGCATCTTTCAACAATGTTATGCCATAGGTGCAGGATTTCCCTGTACGAGTGATCCATATCCCGGGCCTTTTCCCGGTTACTTGCACCTTGGCCTGTTTGTAAAAATCATCATTTTTGTAATTGCCGAGGTTGATTTTATCGGGAAGTACTATGTACTTCAGTCCATGCTGGACAGCGACGGAAAGGTATTCCCATGCATAATCCATATTCCCTGTGATCAATAGCGAGACCAACTCCACTGACTTGGGCCTGATGTTCTTTTTGGGCCGATTGGCGATCAAACGTTCATACAGCCCTGTCTTGTTGTAATACTTTTCCGCGAGTTGGAGCACCATAAGGCTTCGGTAGCCGCAGGGGTCCAGATTGGGATCCGAGTGCCCCCAGACAACGCCCTTTCTCCCGAGAATCTCGTGCCAGTTATCCGCGGTGATCTCGCCGGCAAAGCGGCTTTGATCCGTATAACAAAGCACCAACTGGTTTGTCGCAAAACGGATATTCCATTGAGCATGCTCGGGAATCAAGGTCTTGTCAATGATTTTGAAATCAGCAGAGGCCATGATATCGGCCGGCTTGTGAAGTTCTGAAATCATGCGCGCCATCTTGGTGCTCCCGCCTGTCTCACGAAGCACATCCACTTTGGGATACTTTGCTTCAAAGTCTTTTTCCATCCTGGCGAAAGGGACGCTCAGACTGCCGGCGTGGAAGATTATGAGGTTTCCCCCGGGTTCGGCATCCGCAGAAAAAGGGGGAAGGATACCCGTAACAAGCAGGACAAAAACAAGTATGCCTTTTGACGGACCTTTAGATTTTATCATTGTTAATTCCTCTGTATTCGGTTTGGTCAGTGCCCGCCCTTTCGTCATACTCTTTGTCGAATACATTGTCTGCCTCGATTAAAAGCTCGGAACCTATACCCCCACAGTCTGCCTAAATCTATGCGCCTGCTTGGGAAAGTTATTTCGTCCCCGTTCCAAATCAAGATGTGATACCAAAACCAGAAATCGCAGTACCAAGAGTCTATGGAGGATTGCAGAGTCTATCACGAAAGTTCTTGCAGAGCGGGTATAGGAGGATAGCTTTTTTTGAGATTTTCTTTTTCTGCTCAATCCCATAAAGACTGTACCCCTCGGTGATTCCTACTTGAATCCAATTGGCCGCCCGGTAGCACGTTCCTCGAAATTGACTCAGATCAACAAATGTCTCAAGCAAGACGGGCTTGAAACCATAACGCGCCTCCCAATCAAATGGTAGTCGCCTTGTTATGCCGCCGAGAATTCGGGAAGCAAGGTTCGGCGACTTGATCCAGGGCAAAATAAGAAAACGCACATTGTTTACGACTAAATTAAGGTTTGCGATTCGTTGCTCATTTGACCATCCAATAAATCTGTCCCGGCTGAATAGCCGCCAGGAACTTGCAGCAAAACCAAGCACGCCAAGCAAATGCTTTCCTCTTGGTCTGTCTGTGTCATGCTTTCCCCGGTCTCCGACAGGGTGTTTCCCGGAAGGTTTTTTCAGGGCATTTACATTATTGCCTTGGTTGTCCGGCCTCTTGATTGAATGTGCGAAGTCTTCCCCTCCGTAAACAAGATATCTCATTTGCGCGCCAAACAGACGATAACCTCCGATATAGTGATAGTCGGCAATCAGATTTCTCCACAGAGAAGCATCTTTTCTCGTCTTGACCGGAATGAACTGCAAAGTTCTTAGCTCAGAGACATCAAGACAAATTGTTTTTCGCGGTTTCGGAGTAGGTCTGTTGACACTGCTGTGATTCCTATTCATTCTGCTGGGAACAGGTGGCAATAAGATGATGTTGTCCATATCCATCCGTTTCAAAATAGCGGATACTCCTGTTTCCTTGAGTTTTCCGTTAGACTGATACAGGCCGAATGCAGTGCAGACCCAACAGGCAATTTTGCCACGGGTGCTTGTCGGGTTGGACGCAATGAAATTTCTGATTTTCTTTATTTGTCTCGCGGAAAACTCATGACCGATGTAGTGAACCTCCAATCTATCCCATTGCTTTGATCCCGGGTGCGCTGGTTGTTCAAGAAAAATCAGCATCTTTTCGACAGGAACCTCGCGAGACGTGGGTTTCCTATCCGGTTTATCAAGGGACTTCAATCCATTGGCTGGAAAATTCTTCAAGAACTTCTTTATGGTTTCAGGAGGGACGCGAACGTCGAGAACCAATTGATCGATATTTCTGCCTTCCAGAGCGCCCAGGATTATCTTGGCGCGTTTTATTCTCCAGATTCCCGCTGTTCTACTCCTTGCAATCATTCCGATTTTTCTGATCTCCTCCTCGGAGCACGTGATTTCGTAACGTGTCTTTCCCATTTCATTTTTCCCAAAACATCTGCTTTCCATGACCTAAATCCTTCTTGTACCCGCGAGCGTCTCGACGTATCGATGCTTGCCATGCCTGTTATTGTACTTGAAAATAAGGTCCACGAGCGGCATGTTAAGCCTTCCAAACTGCTCGGCATATTTTCTGCTGACCCATTTCAGGAATTTTTCAAAGATCCGGCCATTTTGTGCAAAATGAATCTCCACGAGACGATCAACCGTGGTATCAAAATAGTTCTCAATCTCAACCGAATGGGCGCCCAGCACAGGCTGATATTGTTGAACAAAGGGCGAGGCGCCCATTTTCTGCAAGAACGAAAAGCGTTCAATGTCATCTGCAAGGGTAGTGTTGTACCCGTACATGCATATAAAGCGGATTTCTCTCGGCTTCACGGAATCGAGCAGTCTCAGGTTTTTCCTGATAATGGGAATTGTATCTACTGTGTTGAAACTGAAATAGTACATTCGCTTGGTAAAGGAATAGTTCTTGCTGTCGATTTTCTGGAGAAGCCTGGCGTTTCTCTTATTGATCAGACGGATATCGAGTGTTTGATTGAAGTTCACCTGCAGTTTTTTGCTGATCATCTCTTCCAAGAGTTTATATGCCCCGGGATGGGCGAGCAGGTTATTATCCATTATAACGAATTTGTCGAATTCGGGAGGAACGATGTCTTTGATTTCAGCGACCTGCCTTAATTTCCCCTCTTTGGCGGGAACCACGCAAAAACCGCAGTTGTTCGGGCAGCCCCGGGTGAGAAACCCCATCGCAAAATCGACTGTGGGATAAAGCGAATAGTCCGGCATCAAGTATTCAATCTCATCCGGCAACTTCAAAGAGATATCCACCCCTGTCCCGCCGATCTGTATATTATCGCCATGAAGTTCCCGTAATTTCTTTATCTTTTTTCCTGTAGTGGAACGGTTAAAAACACAACTGGCAAAAACGAGTTTTGACTTCCGGTGAATTCTCGATTCCCTGGCAAGAATCACATTCCTTCCTTCATTCTTGTAGTGCCGACTCAATTTCATCAAAGAAATATTCGGAACATAACTGTCAACGTCGATCAGCAGGACATCGTCCTCGTCCGCCCCAGCGGCCTTGCGGAATCTTGACTTAAGGAAATGGTTTCGATAGTCCCACGTCTTTCTGTCGCTCGTGGATTTCGCCGTGACAAATTGCTTCACACGATTAATCGGCGACAGAACAGGCAGTAGTCTGTTTTCAAACCTCTGAATCCGGTCGATGCCCGTTTTTGTAGTGCATCCGATAATAAACTGAATATTGGGAAAAAGATCTTGAAGGGTCTTCATTGCCTGATCTGTTTGCACGGCTGAAAACAGATTTTCAAAATGATCGACGAAAAGAACTCCCTGACACAGATTGAAATCGTCGAACCATTGCCGCGAATCGACCAGTTGTCTGATAAAATCAATCAGGAAACTGATGAGGTTAATCTGTTTTTCGGGAAGATCGGAAAACAAAATGATCTGTGAGGACGTGCTCTTTCTGCGGGTGGAACATAGTTTATTCCTTACAACAAAACATTTTTCTTCGTCACAGCGGGAAAACTCCAGGTCGGAAAGGAGGCTGGAAACGGCCGTCAAAGCGGTATTGTAAAGGGCTGCGCCCCTGATGCTATTACAGATCGATGCGTGGTATTGCTTGTAAAGCCATGCGGTGACCGGTGTCAGTGGGAACTCGTCATCAAAGAATGTGCCGAACCTGGAGCTTCTGAGCCGAGGGGGGAAATCCGGGTCTACTTTCTCATGTGCATATCGAGTTCTTCCGGCATTAAAACCATAAGCAAAATCTCC
>MAXM01000093.1:3878-4124 GCA_001751015.1 Desulfobacterales bacterium C00003106 | reverse complement strand
ACCTCCTTATGGATGGGCGGTCCCCATCAAAACGCATGATGGAAACCAGCATGTTTGCCATCTGTTCATGGTCAGGGGCTTTGCCCAGGATATGCATCCCGTCCGTGATCCGGGTCTCACGAAAGAGATTCAGCTTTGCGTGCAGTTGCTCAACCAAAACGTCAGGGGCGATCTCTTTTCCCGGATCAACAAGGTTTGCTTTCTCCGCCAGGGCGCGGATCTGCCTGTAAATAACACCTTGCCTGT
>MAXM01000093.1:0-3847 GCA_001751015.1 Desulfobacterales bacterium C00003106 | reverse complement strand
CTTCAGAGTTGTTCTTTACCGTGTAGATATAGAGGTGTGGCTTGTCGCCGACAATGATCTCGGAAAAGCACTCATTAGAAAGCCCCACCCCCTTGCCGGGCAGGAACTCTATGTAACCGTGCGTTCCCACAGAGACAATCACATCCGAGTTTTCCTGCACCCATTTATAGGTGGCAAGGCACTGATGCGTGGGCGCGATATCAGGATCGTGCAGAATCCTGCAGACCTGGCCGTCACATCTCGCTCCGTAACACCCCCTCTTAGGTTCAACCAGTACATTGACATTTCCAAAGTTGACCCCGGTGATCACTATCCTGCCGTCATGGATCATGCCTTCCCCGGGCGGTTCGCCCCACCCGGAAATCATCTTTTCCTGCGCGGCCCGGGGAAGCTCGTTTAACCACTGATTGTATCTAACTGTGTCAATGAATGCTATGGCCCCGCCTTTCTTGACGATCTCATCTGTTGTGGTCCAGCGAAACTCGCATATCGCCTTGCGGTCCATGATAATATCTATCAACTCCTTGCCGGTTTCAGGGCAATCAACAATATCATACCCTTTTTTCTGCATCTGCCGCATAACCCTTACAACACTTTCCAGTGTATCAAGGCCTGCCCCTCCGGCGACAGACGCCTCGACCCCTGCGCAAGGGTTCTTGTGGAGAAGAAATGTCACCCTTCGTTCGCGAGCAGGAAGTCTGCCCAACTTGAGCCAGGCACAAACCCTGTCTATCAGAAAACCGACCCTTTCCGGAATCGGTTTTCTGAAGCCGAACGTATCGTCGATGTTTTCGTCCCGTGCGCTGATAATGACCGGCTCAACAGTCCCGTTAAACTCCGGCTGCGCCACCCAGTAGACCTGGCTCATGGGATGTACCCCGCGCGGGTCTTTTCTCCATTCTTCTTCCGTTTTCTGGCCGGAATAAATTGTCTGAATAATCGGGACATCAAGCTCTTCAAGGATAGTCGGCCCGGTCTCCCCGCCAATAGGCGTCTGAAGGAGAAAAGAGGACTCGCAATTGATGACAAGGTCAACCCCTTTCAAAAGACTTATCCCGGCCTCCGCGCCAGGACACCCCTCGCCTCCGTAATCCCTCTTTTGCGCAAACACAGGGACAGGGAATATCCTTTGTTTCTCCAATTGACCGATAAGGAGATGAATCAGGTCTACATCTTTTTTTATCAACAGGCTGCGGGGAAAAAATATCCCCACCTTGTCCAACGATTGACAGCCAGTCGAATCTGACCGGCTCTCATACCAGGCCCGATACTCGTTGAAGTCGCCGAATATCCTTTCACCGTCGTAATGATAGTATCCGATCCACGGAATTTCCATGGCATTCTCCTTTTAGTCACTTATAACTTCAGCCTGCTCCACCGTCCTGATCGGCAATATATACGGGGTGCCGTTATCCTGGTTTATTGTCACTTCCACGCCATACACGGCCCTTATGTTTTCTGCGGTCATTACATCGCGCGGTCTGCCTTTGCAGAAGATCTTTCCTGCATTCAGCATTACGATCGTGTCGGAAAACCGGGATGCGAGATTCAGGTCGTGGACAGCCAGAATAGCCCCGGCCCCCTTTTCCTTAACCATGCGGGATATCATTTCCATGACTTCGAGTTGATGTTTCAGGTCAAGGTTGCTTGTAGGCTCATCGAGAAGCAGGATATCCGTATCCTGGGCAAAGGCCCTTGCAAGCAATACCTTCTGTTTCTGGCCCCCGCTCAACTGATCAAAATCCCTCAAGGCGAACTCTTCAAGCCCCATGACCTTAAGAAGATCCGCCACTATCTGCAGATCTTTCTTAGACGGTTTCCAGGTTACATAGGGCCTTCTTCCCATGAGCACGGCATCAAATACAGCGATAGGAAATTTCGACGGGGAACTTTGAGGCACATATCCCACGCACTTTGCGAGATCGATCCGTCTCATATTTCCGGTCTCTATGCCGTTGATCAGGACACGCCCCGCATCCGGTTTGAATATCCGGACAATGCACTTCAAGAGGGTGGTCTTGCCCGCCCCGTTCGGGCCGACAATACTCAGGATCTCCCCCTTGTTCAGCTCAATACGGACATCCGTCAGCACAGCAGTGTTCTTGTACCTGAAATGCAGTTCGTGAACTTGCAACATTGCCGGTATTCTCTTGTCCTTTCAGCTCCGTTCAGTTGACTTTAGGCGCTTTAGGGCGCTTCTCCATTGTTTACAGTTGTGTTATGCCCGGCAAACGGTTACCAGTATTCTTTCCTCTTTTTCATAAGCAGATAAAGAAAAAACGGCACGCCGATAAAGGATGTGACGATACCCACGGGAATTACCTGGGGGGACCATAATGTTCTGCCCACGGTGTCTGCGGTCAGAACAACCGCGCCGCCGACCAGGCCCGAGGCAGGCAAAAGGAACCGGTGATCCCCGCCAATAATCATCCTCGTAATATGAGGGGCCACAAGCCCGATAAAACCGATTACACCGGTAAAACATATAACGCCTGCCGTGATAAGAGACGCGAGAACAATGCCTGTGATCCGGATTCTCTCCACATTTACGCCGAGCGCCTTTGCGGATTCATCACCGGCGCTAAGGAGATTAAGGTCCCATGAAAGCCTTATGAGGATCGGGCAGGGAAGACAAACCATGACCGCGGCAAGCGCAATCTCTTTCCACCCGACCTTTGAGAGGCTTCCAAAAAACCAGAAAACGATCTCATGAACCTGCTCCATGGTTCCCATATACTGCAGAAGCGAGGAAAGCGCGGAAAAGAGAAACATGATCGCAATTCCGGCAAGTATCATTGTCTCTGTAGTGCATCCCTTGAGTCTGGATATTCCAAGAATAAGAAAGGAAGAAACAAGGGCAAAGAAAAAGGCGCTCCCTGCCACAAGGTACTGGGTGTGGAAACCGGCGCAGAAGACAATCGCAATCACAGCGCCGAATCCGGCGCCGGACGCGATCCCCAGGGTATAGGGTGATGCCAGCGGGTTTTTGAGTATCGCCTGAAATACGGTCCCGGCAAAACCGAGACCGCATCCCACCAGAATTGCCATGATTATGCGCGGAAGCCTCAACTTCCACACAATTGCATGGGCCGTCCCCGAATCATCAAAAAGCGCGGCAAACGACTCCCGGAAACCGAGAGATGACGCTCCGAGCGAAAGGGCCACCAGACTCATGCCAAGCAGCAGCGCCACAAAGACGATGATGAAACAGAGCTTCCTGCCGGCAAGCCCCTTGTATTGTTCACAGATGTCTTGCATGAACCAAGCGCCTAAGAGTGTAAGTTATAAGTGCCTAAAGTGCGCTAAAGTGCCTAAAGTTGGAAGTATCTGAAGTAACTGTTCATATCAAGGGTACACATACATCCCCTGATAGGTAATACCTTGAAATTTTTCCATATACTCCCTGTGAAGCGCTTCCGGGTCAAGCGTCTTAAAGGCATCAGGATAGAAGCATTTCGCCATATAACTCATCCCGATTATTGCTCTCGGACCCGTCCAGATGTCACCTGCCATTACGTAAACCCTTCCCTCCTTTACGGCCCGGATATGATTCCAGGCAGGGCGCCGCATGATTTCGTCTCTGATCCGTTTCAGGGACCCGGGATCGGCTTGGGCATAGCAGTTGCTAAGAGTGGTCGCCTTGATGACAACATCGGGATTGTTGGCCAGGATCCACTCGGGAGTCACCTGCGGATAAGGTATGGAGAAATCAGAGGCGATATTGTGACCACCCGCCAGGACGCACATCTCATGGCCGCCTGAGCCGGGTCCGGTAGTATGATATTCCGTGTAACTCTCAACGTATACATCCGGTCGATTGGGGATGGATTTCGGTTTTTCCTCGATG
>MAXM01000092.1 GCA_001751015.1 Desulfobacterales bacterium C00003106 | reverse complement strand
GATTATAAGAAGGCACCATATAACTTCGCGCGCATTGCAGAATGCCATGAGTAAGGCATTAAAAAAATCAGGTATTCCAAAAAAAGCCACCATCCATACACTCAGACACAGCTTTGCCACACATCTTCTCCAGGATGGCTATGATATCCGGACAGTTCAGGAACTCCTGGGGCACAAAGATGTCAAGACCACAATGATATACCTGCATGTTTTAAGAAGTTTAGAAGGTAAGGTCATCAGCCCCCTGGAAAAATTATGAGGACGAAGAACACAGTGTAACAGGGACGATTATCGATTCGACCAAAGTTCCTCCACGTCAGCTTTGGTTCCCCTTCCTGGTTTTGCGACATACTTATGGAAATGAATAGCCTGAATAGAAAAAGACCGGAGCATGTCGGTCGGAATATATGCATCCTGGTTTCCTGCTTTACGGGTCTGCTCTTTTTTCTATTACCTGCTTTTTCAATCCTTGAATCCTTTAATTCGAAAATCGCCCAATCCGTCAATTCCTTTAATATTGCGCACGCAGCAGGGCAAGACGAAAGTCAGGTCCGCGTTCCAGCGGTTGCCGGGACCTTCTACCCTTCCGGCGAAAAAGAACTCCGCGCCCTGGTTCGGGCTTGTCTGAAGACCGCCGGCGGCATCCGTGTTGACGGGAAGATCCGGGGCCTGGTTGCTCCTCATGCAGGGTATGTCTATTCAGGGATAGTGGCTGCCGCGGTATACAAACAGATAGATGCGAACATAAAGACCGTCATAATCATTGCACCCAGCCATTACGTCGCGTTTCAGGGGGCTTCCATACCCGAAGTTTCGGCCTACAGAACCCCTTTGGGCGACATATCGCTGGCAGGGATCGTATCCGGGCTGAGAAAAGAACCCGGCTTCACATTTGTAGCCGACGCGCACATCGCCGAGCACTCCCTTGAGGTTCAGCTTCCTTTCTTACAGGAAGTCCTTGGAGAATTCGATCTGGTCCCTGTCGTTGTCGGGAACATCGATCCGAAAATGCTTGCCCACGCGATCCTTCCATACATCAAAGAAGATACGCTGGTCGTGGCAAGTTCTGATCTGTCCCACTACTATTCGTATGACAAAGCGATCGAAAAAGACAGTATATGCACCACGGCCATACCTTCTCTTGATTTTGACAGGATGGACGCGTGTGAGGCGTGTGGAAAGATACCTGTCCTGTGCCTGATGCACATTGCACAGGCAAA
Organism: Desulfobacterales bacterium C00003106; assembly: GCA_001751015.1. Lineage (GTDB taxonomy): Bacteria > Desulfobacterota > Desulfobacteria > Desulfobacterales. The sequence continues at coordinate 6,920 of MAXM01000092.1, read as the reverse complement.
CGCATGGAGCGGTGCGCTGATCGATTACAAAAACTCCGGCGATACAGGAGGTCCGAAAAACCGCGTCGTAGGATATGCGGGTATTGCCTTTACAGGAGGTCTTAAGATGTCTGACAACAAGAGAGATATCCCGGCGGCTCAAAGGAAATTCCTGCTTGAACTTGCCCGTTCAACAATTACGGCAGAAATCAAGAACCGGGAACTTCCCCAATACTCAAAAGAGATCCCTCCCGGGCTGGCGGAAGAGCGAGGAACTTTTGTTACGCTTCACATCGAAAACAGACTGAGAGGGTGTATCGGCTCGATCCTCCCTGTGGAGCCTGTCTATGAATCCGTACGCAAAAACGCGCTAAACTCGGCATTCAGGGACCCGAGGTTTTCCCCTTTGACCGCGAATGAACTCGACAAGGTCCATATAGAAATCAGTGTGCTGACAAGGCCCAAGAGACTCTCCTTTACTGATGGCGAGGATCTGAAGCGCCGGCTCAAACCGAATATGCACGGCGTGATACTTTCTCATCATGGGAACAGCTCCACGTTTCTGCCCCAGGTTTGGGAACAGCTCCCGGACAAAGAGGAATTCCTTGAGCATCTCTGCTTAAAGGGACGGATGGACAAGTCCTGCTGGAAAAACCCGGAAACAAAAATAGAGGTGTACGAAGCAGAGGTGTTTTCAGAATAGCGCCCTACCCTTCTATACCTCGCAAGTTGAGCGGAATTCCGTTGCTGTCACAACCTCGGGCGCGATAGTACCGGTCGAGGGCCTCATCGTATGCCCTTTTTGAAATGGCGGGAACGTCTATGCCGGCTCCGCTGCTCCCCTCTTCTTTATAGAAACGATCCGGCAGGTAATCGTCTTTTCGTGAAAAGCCGTTCAGGGAGTTCAAATAACGTTCAGCAAGACAGATCCGTTCGCCGATACAAAGCAGATCATCGGAAGATATTTCAACGCCAATGACCCCTGAAAGAGCCGACGCATATTCCTCCAGGCTCGCTCCGAGCAGACCGAATTTGCAAACCACGAGAGAATCCGCCGCAGCGTTTGCGTCCTCTGCAATCTTTATGAGCCGCGCCTTTCCTTCAAATGAGAACCGGTCGGTCGGAACCGGCCTGCGCAGGATCTCGCTCCCCACAGGATATGCCCTCAGGTGACACCCTCCCCTTTGCGCAGTGCCATAGGCAAGCGCCATCCCGTAAGCGCCACGGGGATCGTATGCGGCAAGCTCCAGTCCCTTTACTGCCATTGCCGTGTCGGGCCTTCCACGGCCTTTCGCGTAACGCACGGACCCCGCTGCCAGGATATCCCCCTCCCCTTTTCGGCAGGCAATATCCTGAATCATGGAACAGATCGAATCTCCGTTCAGATTCGCGCCGTTGATCTCGGCAAAACAGGCAATTGTCGAGCCCGTGGATATTGTATCCATCCCGAGTCGGTTGCAAAGGTCATTCGCCCGTATAATAGCAGAAAGATCGTTGTTTGAGTTCAAGGCGCCGAAGTGGCTGACGCTTTCGTATTCCGGGGCCGGCCCTTCCCCCTTCATGGTCTTTTTGCACCCTATCGGACAGGCATAACATCCGTGCCCTCCCCTTTTCTCCTGCCTGGCAAGCTCAACACCCGAAAACCTGCGGGCATCCCGAAAATATGTCTTGCGGAAATTGGCCGTCGGCATCATCCGCCGTGCATTTATTACATCCACGAGCGCAGGCGTCCCAAGCCTGCGAATGCCAAAAGGACCATACAGGACGGGAGATGCCTTGAAAAGACGGAGTATCTCCCTGTTTGCAGTATTGATACGTTTCGTATCCGCCCGGAAAGGCTTTTTGTTGCCGGACACAACGATGCCTTTCAGGTTCTTGTTTCCCATTACTGCGCCGAGTCCGCCGCGGCCTGCAAAGTAGCGCCCGTCGATACAGACATTGGCGAACAGCACCCTGTTTTCACCGGCAGGGCCGATAACCGCAGTGGCCCCGTCTTTCTTGAGGGCGTCATGTGTGTCAACCGTGGTCTTTCCCCATAACTGATCGCCCGGCACAAACGTTGCCTTGCCATCCCGGATCTTTACAACAACCGGCGTGCTGCTCTTGCCCTGAACAGAAAGATAATCAAAACCGGCCCCTTTCAGGCAATGCGCAAATCTGCCTCCAAATGACGCGTCAAAGAGAGTCCCTGTGAGTGGCGACCTGGAGACCAGGCTCCCGCGACCCGAAGAATAAACACCGGTATTGTTCAGCGGACCGGTATTAAATAGCAACGGCATATCCGAATGAAAGGGGTCAGTGTTAATCCAGTCCTTCATAAGCGGGATACCGAATCCACGTCCACCAAGGTAGCTCGCGGTCATCTCTTCTGATAGAGGAACTGCTTGAGCGGTATGAAGGGAGAGGTTGAGCAGAAGCCCCTGACCCATGTAACCCGGAAGCATATTCATATTGATGATTGATGTTCAGGATTAGGGGTTCGTGATGGACTTGAGTTGATCAATCGTTTCCGCATAGTTGTTGCTGCCGAATACCGCTGAACCGGCCACAAATACATCCGCGCCTGCCTCTGATACCGCGCGAATAGTATCAAGGTTAATCCCTCCGTCCACCTCAATGAGAGTATTTGCGCCCTTTTCGTCAATGGCCTGCCTAAGCAGTTCTATTTTCTTGATGGATTCAGGGATAAATCTCTGTCCCCCGAAGCCCGGATTGACGCTCATCAAAACGACTATATCAAGATCTTCCAATATCCAGTCGATCGCAGAAAGAGGAGTGGCCGGGTTCAGCGCGACGCCCGTTTTGACGTCGAGGTCCCTGATGGCATGAATGGTGCTGTGGAGATGCCTGCAGGCCTCCGCATGAACAGTAATAATGGAGCTGCCCGCTTCTGCAAAATCAGCGAGGTATGCATCCGGATTTTCGATCATCAGATGAACATCGAGGGTCAGTTCTGTTGATCGCGTTACAGCTGATACTATCAGGGGACCTATTGTGATGTTGGGGACGAAATGGCCATCCATGACATCAATGTGTATCCAGTCGGCTCCGGCCTTTTCAACCGCATTGATCTCTTCTCCCAAGCGTGAAAAATCAGCAGAGAGAATGGACGGGGCAATCAGTTTCATTTTTGACCTCTCATTCAATAAACAACTTTTTTCAGGATAAGTTCATTGTCCTCGTACACAAAAAGGGTTACATCCGGATCCTGCGGCACCAACAGCCTTATATCCTCTCCCGGCTTTACAAAGGCATCATAGAGACTGTGTGAAAAGCCCTGCATGTTCATAATAATCCGCACACGTCTTTTCAGAAATCCGTTGGGCGAACTGTATCTGAAAACATGGATTCCTCCCGGAGATATCTCCCTGACCTTGAGCCGGTTTATAGTCAGGTGCACCCTTGCGCCCTTTGTGACCCGGTAGCCTTTTGCCGGCTCCTGCGCCACAACAACTCCGTTTGGCTTTTCCTTCCTGAACGTTGACCTGATCTCTCCCATGATCAGTCCTTCACGGTCAAGAAGGAGTATTGCATCATCCAGGGTCAATTCCACGAGCAAAGGCATTGCAAGCGCTTTCGGCCTCTGTCCGAGACTGACTAAGAGGTCAACATTGCTTCCTCTTGTGACAGTCTCCATGGAATCGGGCGTTTGCGCCATGACCCGGTCAGGTCCGGATCGATTGTCAAAGACCTTGGCGAGGTTCCCGATATTCAGGTCGTTTTCTTCGAGTATGATCCTGGCCTGTCGAATATCCATGCCGACAAGGTCCGGGAGCAGAAAGCTCTTTTGTCCTTTTGACAATACGACATGGACATCTCTATCTTTTTTTATTTCATCGCCTGCGGAAGGTTCCTGGAAGATTATATAATTTTTTGGTATATCAGCATGATATTCAGATCCCTTCACCTTGATATTCAGCCTGAGATCGGTCAGCATTTCAAGCGCATAGATCGCGTCCTTTCCTGTGAGAGCGGGAACCACAACAACATCTTCACTCTTGATAATGGATGTCAAAGTGAGATATCCGCATATTACCGCCACCACCAGGAAGATGCCGGAAGCAATGATTATCTTCATCAAGGATGTCATTCCCGACCCGGTGCCACCCCCGGGGCAATGGGATGTCCGCGCAGAAAATCCTCGATTTTCAGGCGCTTGCCGGACGGGGCCTGAACTTCGAGGATGGAAAGGATGCCTTTGCCGCAGGCAACGTGCCATTCTCCGGGGAAGGACGGTATTGTCGTGCCCGGACGAGATTCCGGGTCTCCGGAAATGGGTTTCACATCATATATTCTCATTCTTTTCCCCGAAAGAAGCGTAAAGGCCCCCGGCCAGGGCGACATCCCCCGCACAAAGCAATCGAGTTCAGATGCCGATTTTGTCCAGTCGATCCTGCCATCTTCTTTTTTTAGCAGGGGAGCATAGCTGACATGTTGCGAATCCTGAGGGATCGACTTCAGAGTTCCGTGTTTCAGGCAATCAATGGTTTCAATGAGGAGCTGTGCGCCGGCAACAGAGAGACGTGCTGCAAGAGCGCCTGCCGTGTCGTGAGACCCGATTGAGAGAGTGGAAGCCAGCAGCATATCGCCGGTGTCCATGCCTGCATCCATCCACATGGTAGTAACACCTGTTTCTTTTTCGCCATTGATTACGGCCCATTGGATCGGTGCGGCCCCACGGTACTTCGGAAGGAGAGATGCGTGGATATTGATGGCCCCTTTACGGGGAATCGATAGAATTTTTTCTGAGAGTATATGACCGTAAGCTACCACGACCAAAAGGTCAGCAGACAAGCCCTCCATCTGTTGGATGAACTCATCTGTCCCGGGCTTTTGCGGCTGAAGCACAAGACAGCCGTGACGTTCAGCCTCGACCTTTACCGGCGATTTTGAGATCTTTCTGCCGCGGCCTTTTGGTTTGTCCGGCTGTGTGACAACGGCAACAACATTCTCACCTTCCTCAAAGAGACTCCTTAAGGTGGGAACTGAAAATTCAGGCGTTCCCATGAATATGATTCTATAACCTGTCATTTGCCTGTGCTCCTGCCACAATCCTTCAGCCATGAGTCTGTCATATGGATAAACCACGGACCGGCGCTGATCAGGTCACCCCTTTCCGTCGCCCTTTCGAAAAAAGACGCCAGTTTTGATTCTTCTATGCGAAAGACCTCTATCTCTTCTGAATCCTCAAGCTCCTGAGGGGCCGGCACGGCATCGTCGTCTATCTCAATCAGCACACAACACGCTGTTTCACGGACAAGCGCGCTGTTTATTGTAATGGGAGGTGATATCTGCCTGATCTTCCCCGAGTAGCCGGTTTCCTCCTGAAGTTCGCGCAGGGCCGCGGATTCAACCGTTTCGTTTTCATCCGTGATACCGGCGGGAAAACCTATCACATACGTGTCGAATATGACCCTGTATTGTCGAATAAGGAGATAATCACCTGAGTTCCGAAAGCGTGGAACAATGATGACCGAGGCCGCTGACCCGGTACGTTCGATATAGTCCCATCGAAGATCGCCGCCCCGGTCATTTGTGTAGACGATCTGTTTGGGTTTGAACCACCGGCTTTCCCGACATTCTTTTATTTTTATTATCTTCATGGGCTATGATGAGAGAATTTCCTTGGCTTTGATTATGTCTTTCTTGATTTGCGTTGCCAGCTCCCCGGGACCGGCGAATTTTATCTCTCCACGCAAATAGGCTACAAATTCGACGCGAATACAATCGCCGTAGATGTCCTTGTCAAAATCAAACAGATGAACTTCTACGGTAAAGGTATGGTCGGCAAATGTGGGGCTGTAACCGATATTGGCCACCCCCCTGTAGAGGGTCTGACCGTGTTTTGCAGTAATAGCATAAACGCCTTTTTTGGGGCATAGATCATTGTGGCTTTTTAGATTGGCGGTTGGAAAACCAAGGAGACGTCCGCCCCGGTTGCGGCCGGGCACAACGGATCCACGAACCTGATAGTATCTGCCGAGTAGCTGTTTGGCCTCTGCAACATTGCCGGCTGTAATCAGATTTCTCAGCTTGGTGCTGCTGATTCTCTCTCCTTCGGCGCCCTGCCACGGAACAACCATGACATCAAAACCACAGGTCGCGCTGAGTCTCTTCAGATCCTTTATCGACCCTTTTCGGTCTTTTCCGAATGTATAATCCGGTCCAACGATAATCGCCTTCATCCCCACGGTATTACACAGAATATCCCTGACAAATGACTCCGCGGAATTACCTGCAAATTCGCGTGTAAAATCGACAGCTATCACGACATCGATCCCGGCCCTGGCGATCAATTCGACCTTTCGCTCATAGGTCGTGATGAGGGGAGGACATATCTCCGGTTTCAGTACCTTCAGGGGATGTGGTTCAAATGTCATCACAATCGAGGGACCGCCAATCTCTTTTGCCTTTTTAGTGACGTGACGCAAAAGGGTCTTGTGGCCGAGATGAACACCATCAAAATTACCGATAGTTATCGCAGGGTTTGTGAAAGGGCTGATTATCTTTTCTATACCTTCAATAAGCTGCACGAATGATCTCCAAAAACGTTTAATGAACTATAGCTTGACAACACCAGGAAAAAATATATATAGAACATCTGACTTGCTTAATCAACAAGTCTTTTTGGTCTGGATGCCGAAGTGGCGGAACTGGTAGACGCGCTAGGTTCAGGGTCTAGTGGGCAAATGCCTGTGCGAGTTCGAGTCTCGCCTTCGGCACCAAATCATAAAAATTCGCTTAAAGACTCTTTTCTCAATGCCTCCTCAATCAAAAAGCCCTTCTTCCTTGCTCGATGCCATATCGATATTGTAGGGACCGAAAACCTGGAAGGCGTATGCGATTCGTCCTTTCCGGACAGCGGAAAGATTCCATCTTTTGCTTTCAAAAGGTCCGGTTAGGAACGGGGACGGAATAACTTTCCTGTTAAGGCGCTCAGG